>NZ_PINZ01000046.1:0-25030 GCF_002810305.1 Halomonas sp. 141 | reverse complement strand
TGGTGCACCGTGCGGCTCTCGTGATTCACAAGGCACGGCAGATCATCCTCGACTTCGGGCAGGATATCGGGCGCATGACGGTGCTCAAGACGCTGCGGAGCCGACTGCGTTATCCACGAGGAACGCCATGCTGACCGTCAATCGGCGACACTCTATCCACAAGCAGTTCCAAGCGACACGCGATCGCCAGATATGTCGTGCCTGGCGGGTGGAAAGGCATGACAAAACGGGCCGTCAGCACCGATCAGCACGGTGGGTTTTGGCAATAACGGGCTTGCGAAAGCCAACTTGCACGGGGCGAATGATCAAAAAGTGCTCGCTGGCGGTGATAGGGAAAGTGTCGGCGCCGGCTTCACGGATTCAGGTATGAGTTAACAGTTATTCTCTGCACAATATTTAAGCGCCTTCTCATTTTGAAAAGGCGAACATCATTCCTCCGATCCCCCATAACAAACGCATCGAAAAGGCGATGAGCAGCACTCCCATCAACCGCTCGAACCAGTGACCGATACGCAGAAATCGCTCGCGAACAGGCGGGCTGGTAAACACAAGGCTGACCAACACGAACCAACCGGCATTGACTAGGCACATCCAGCCGCCATAAAGCATTTGAATACGCAATGGCGTCGAATCACTGACCACAGTCGTGAACACGGCCAGGAAAAACAGCGTCGCCTTGGGGTTGGTAGCATTAGTCAGAAACCCCAGCGCGAACGACTGTCGAAAGCTTCTTGCCCCTGTCTCGGCTGCGGCATCCAGCGCCAACCCTGCTGTGTGCTTGCCTGCCTGCCGGATGAACGTGACGCCGAGATATAACAGGTAGGCTCCGCCCACCAACTCGGCCGCACTCAGTAACCAGGGGGTTGTGTGCATCAACGCGCCGACCCCCAGCAAGGTATAGATCACATGCACCGAGATACCGGCCCCAATGCCGGCCGCCGTAGCGATGCCTAAACGCCTCCCATAGAGCACGCTCTGGCGAATCGTTACAGCGAAATCCGGCCCCGGCGCCACGACGGCAAGAAAGTGTATGGCGGCCAGGGCAAGAAATTCCGACAGATAATCCGATGTCATATCAACTCCAAAAGGAGAGCGGGGTGGCTGGGCCGCGATAACCCACGAAACAAGACAGGCTGAGTCGCATCCCTTCGGTGCCCGGTGTTACGGCGTGCATCTTGCGTGAGTTGAACAGGATCAGGTCTCCGGCCTCTGGGCATACCTCCAAAGTGGCCGCTCCCAGAAGAGTTGGATCAATGCCATAACTGTCACCTCGCATCTCGTCGAAAGCCTCTGCAGACAGCTGCTGATCCCATATCTGCAACGTGCCACCCTCGCCGGGCATGGACAGATAGACGTTGGCAGCCATTTGCGCTTGTAAGCTACAAGCCTGAAAACTGTTCGGCGCGTCTTTGGCGAAGATATCGTGATGAGCCAGGAAAGTGACGCCTGGCTTAACAGCACGCGACAATCCGACATACATCTTTCGACCATATAGCGTTTGGAGTTGAGCACCTGCCGGCCATATTTCGTCCAATACACACCTGAGCAAATCGATAGGGGATACATAAGGTGCGCAGCGCTTCCTCAGTTCATTGATGTTGTCGAAGACACTCTCGAAATAATTAGCGATGAGCGGCGGCTGGTTCTCTGCTTCGTAAAAGGCCATCCCAATCCGGCCAATACTGGGTGCATTCAAGTATTTTTGAAGCCCGCGCTCCATGATCTGCGCGGAAATCCTGGCGGCAATGTCCTTGTCAATAAAGTGACGTACACGAACCGCCAGAACTTCTTCACGCGCCAGCCTCTCGACCGCCCCCTGCTTTAAATCATCCAGTTCGATCAACATACTTCCCCCTGTTAATTATCTTTGCTGCCACTTACCGGATGGCAGGCAACGTTTATTGGCTCTTATGACGTCACCGACATAAGCAGCAGGATCATGGCTAGGTCATTGAATGTCGTACTGAACGATTAACTGGCCTTTCCTCAGGTTCGCCGACAATATCTGGAGGCCTTGCAGATCCGCCGTTTCCGCGACGTGAGTTCCGCCACATCCATAGGGTTTCAGTTCACCGAAGCCAACCTGGCGGAATTGCTTTTCATCTACCTTTACCTTGCAAGGGAGGTTACGAGCAATCAGGTCTTCACAAAGGTTTTGTACCGCTTCCACATCGACGGCCTGAGCATCGCCAGCAGGTTTAAAGGTCACTCGCGCCTCTCCGGGCCAGTGGTGTGCCTTGACAGGCCGCCAAGCGAACGCTTCAAGTGCATGACCAATTAGATGTCCAGCCGAATGCAGCCTAGAATAACGTTGGCGTTGATCGACATTCACTCTGGCAAAAGCTGAACCAGAGCCAACTTCTTGGTGGGTATAATGGATAATATTCCCGTCCGCCTCTTCCACAGCGAACACTTCCGCCTCATCGATCCAGCCCGCGTCTGAGGGTTGCCCACCTCCCTGCGGGTGAAAGGGAGTTGCATTCAAGAGCACGCGATAACCTCTATCAGCCCATTTTTCACAATATAGAACTTCAACTTCAGATTCCGTTATGCCGCCTTCCCAATACAACTTTCGCGTCATAGCTCGGCTCCTCTATCGTTAATCACCAATTGTATTAATGATGAGTGACTGCGATAATACAGCGTAAATTCAAATACTCTTTGCCTCATGAGCACAAATCGAATGGTCACCCTGTTGGGCGAAATGGCGGTCTTCGTCAAGGTGGTCGAAACCGGCAGCTTCTCTGAAACGGCACGTCAGCTGGGCGCAACCCCCTCGGCAATCAGCCGCTCGGTTGCCCGCCTGGAGAAGGCGCTGGGTACCCGGCTGCTCCAGCGCACGACCCGCAAACTGCGGTTGAGCGAAAGCGGGCATGAGGTTCATAGGCGTTGCGTTGATATGGTGAGCGCAGCGCAAGCCGTGATGGCCATTTCCGGGCAGTTCGACCCAGAACCCCAAGGGCTAATACGCGTCAGTGTGCCGAAGGCGGTAGGACGTTTCGTCATCCATCCCCACATTCCTGACTTACTGGCCCGTTACCCCAAAATCGACGTTCAGCTACAGCTCAATGACAATTATGTGGACTTGATTGATGATCAGGTGGATCTGGCAATCCGTATTACGGATCGCCCTTCACCCGGGCTGATGGGGCGAAAGCTCATTGACATAGACCACATGCTTTGCGCGACACCAAAATATCTCGCGCGCCAGGGCACACCAGCACATCCGCACGACCTGAAAGTGCACAATTGCATTTTTCTGGGCGAGGAGCCCGGTGATTCCCGCTGGAAATTCCAGCGCGGGGGCAAGAAAGTGAGCGTCAAGGTGCGTGGCCGATACGCGGTCAATCACACCGGGGCAAGGCTTGACGCAGTGTTACAGCATCTTGGCATCGGCAGTTTGCCGTACTTCACCGCTCGCCCTGCATTGCAGCAGGGAGATATCGTACAAGTACTGCCGGAATGGAAATTCAAGACCCACTATTATGGTGGCGAGGCTTGGGTACTTTATCCACCGACTCGATACCTGCTACCAAAACTGAGTGCTTTTATCAGCTTCATGGCCGAGCGGCTGGGCCAGGAGCCCACTTTGTATAAAAAGACACCTCAGGAACCGGCACTATCAGCCCCTCCCTACGAATCGCCCGAGGCGCCTTTTTAGTGGTCGGCAACCCGCCGGAAGTTAGCCTGCAGGCGTCGGTGAGGCAAGGCAAAATTAATGCTTGCCAAGCCGTTTGCTTGCCCGCTGGCTGAGCAGTCGCTCGCGGATGACATGGGCCAATCGCTTGATGGGGTGTGCTTTCATTGGATTGGGCGTATCCGTTTTACGCTTACGACAGCCAGTATGATGGCCTATGAGTCACTCTTTGTGTGTAACGTCCAACGAGCAATCACAGCAGTGACGATCACGGCAAATAACAGCCGTGCCCATAAGATGCCCACGAGATCAGCACCAAGCATCAAGATCAGCAACGTGTCTTCGATAACGCTATGACAAAGGCCGAGAAAGCAAAGAGCCAGCTTGCTATCGCGCCGGCTCAACACCCCTGTTTGCACATCCCGTATCAATAGCCCTGCGCCATAGCTAAGCCCCAACGTGAATCCAATCACCGTCACATTGGCGGCCGAACGCCCGATGCCTAATAGCCTGAGTAGCGGGAGTAAGCCAAGATGTATCCAACGCTCCAAGCCAAGCGTTTTTAGCAGTTTCAACAACACCAGCAGCGCTAAAATAATCACAAAAATAAGCGCCAACGTTTCAAGCTGTGCTATCGCCCATCCGCTTATCGTTGGTGCTGATGAAAAGCTTGGCTGCCATATCCATACAGCAGGCACTTGTAACAAGCCAAAGTACGTATAAAAGCAGTGCAAAAGCCAAGCCAGCAGCAAAGCTCCGCCTACGCGCAGTACCAACGTCGCCCACCAAGGGACACCAGCCCGCTTGGCAACGGCTCCTTCAACAGGTATCGAGTGTCCTACCAGCATTAACGCACCCAACACGGTGACTTGCTCAACAGTCAAAGGCGTATCAGCGGCGACTTGAAGAAATACCGCCATGGCGGTGTACAAATTGGTGCAGAGCGCCGCCGCCCATACAATACCCATTTGCTCGGGTAAGCCCAGTACACTCATCAAGGGGGGCTAATAGCGACCCCAGCCAGCCGATCCCCCCCAAGAGCTCTAACCCTTTGACGATGAGCAGTGCCGGAATCAGGATTTTGAGTAACGTCACGTAAACACGCAGCGCGTCTTGCAATAAACAGCCTGCCCCAGCCAATAGATGGTAAATGTCGATCCGCATTGATCCCTCGTTGTCATCGCTCGGACAAACGTTATGATATCGACGATGACGCAGAATCTTCTCTCCAATACAGCACTAGCAATCAATATTCGTTCTTTATAAACAAAGAAAGAGCAGGTTATTTCATGGATGCCATTGATCGAAGAATTCTTTACCAGCTTCAACGTGACGCCAGCCTGACCAATCAAGCGTTGGCGGATGAGATAGGGCTCTCTCCCTCGGCCTGTTTAAAGCGAGTCAATCGATTGCGCGACGCGGGAATCATTGAACGGGAGGTTGCACTGCTCAACCCCGATACCATGGGGCCATGCCTGCATATAGTGGTGGAAGTCACCATGGAGAGGGATAACAAGCTACTATACCAACGGTTTTTAGCGTCAGCGTTGGGCGCCCCTGAAGTAAAACAGTGTTATCAAGTAACCGGGGAATGCGATTTTGTGTTGATCGTCACGGTGGCCGATTTAGATGAATACGACCACTTCTGCGACCGTGTGCTCTACGGTGACGACAACCTGCGCAAGTTCCGCACGCTGCTATCACGCAAGCGGCATAAGTTTGATACGTCGGTACCGCTTCGCACTTGAGTGTGATTCAAGCCGTCAGCCCAATTCCTCTCAAAATCACCGAGGTCACCGACTGCACGGCTTTTTCGAACTGCAGGTCGTCCAGCGGTTTATCGTCGTTGAGCAGGTAGATCTGGTAGTCGAAGTCGGCGTAGTGCTGGGTAGAGGCCCAGATCATGTAGAGCAGGTACGAAGGCTCGACGGGGTTTATTTGGCCGGAGTCGATCCACTCGCGGATTTTCGACTCTTTCAGCTTGGCCCATTCATAGAGGTTGTCGCGCAGCCGCTCCTTGAGAATTGGGGCGCCCTGCATCACTTCGGCCGCCCATATCTTGGAACCGTGGGCGCGGTAGCGGGAATGATTCATTTTGGCGCGAATGTAGGTGGAGAGAACCACCCGTGGGTCGTCGTACAGCTCGAAGCAGAGCGCGTCCTGCTTCCACACCTCCAGCAGCGCCAGCAGCACCTCCTGGTAGAGCGCCTTCTTGGTCGAGAAATAGTAGTGCACGTTGGACTTTGGCAGGTCGGCCAACTGGGCAATGTCGCCCATGGAGGCACCGGCGTAGCCTTTTTCGGCAAACAGCTGCTCCGCCGCTTGAAGGATTTTCTTGACGTTGGTTTGCCGTATTTCGTCCTGTGTTCTCGCCACGCTGATGTCCCTTTGCAACCGTCCGCTCAGAGAGTGTTTACAAACTACTGCGCTAGGCCATGCGGCGTTGAAACCAACCTCAAAATGCTCATTTACACCTCGTAAACTGCGCTTTTTCGGCTGATTTCGCCTTGCCTGGCCGTCCCTCGTGACATTTGTAAACACCCTCTCACAATACGCACCAAAAACTGCACCACCGCCCCACGAGGATGCAAGGCGGTGGTGCAGAGAAGATGGCGTAGTTAGCGCATCGCGTCAACGCTGGTTGGTGGGAAACGAAAACTCCGCCCGGGTGGCTTCGCTGACGGAGGGCCAGCGTTGGGAAACCGCTTTTCGGCGCGTGTAGAAGCGCATCGAGTCTGGGCCGTAGGCGTGGAGGTCGCCAAACAGCGAGCGCTTCCAGCCGCCAAAGCTGTGGTAGGCCACCGGCACAGGCAGCGGTACGTTCACCCCCACCATGCCCACTTCGATACCGTCGGTGAAGCGGCGGGCGGCTTCGCCATCGCGGGTGAACAGGCAGGTGCCGTTGCCGTATTCGTGGTCGTTGATCAGCTGCATGGCGTCGTCCAGGCTACCGACCCGCACCACGCAGAGTACCGGCCCGAAGATCTCTTCCTGGTAAATGCGCATCTCCGCAGTGACGTGATCGAACAGACAGCCACCGACGAAATAGCCCTCTTCATGGCCTGCCACGCTCAGGCCGCGCCCATCCGCCACGAGCGAAGCGCCAGCGTTAACGCCGTCTTCGATAAACCCAAGCACTTTATCGCGATGTTCGGCGGTGACCAGCGGGCCCATGTCCAGGCCTTTATCGGTACCGGGGCCCACCTTCAACTGGGCGATCTTGGGCAGCATGGTGTCGACCAGACGGTCGGCGGTTTCATCACCGACGCACACCGCCACCGAGATCGCCATGCAGCGCTCACCGCAGCTGCCGTAGGCGGCGCCCATCAGCGTGTTGGCGGCGTTTTCCAGGTCGGCGTCCGGCAGAATCACCGCGTGGTTTTTCGCGCCACCAAGCGCCTGAACGCGCTTGCCTGCGGCCGAGCCACGGGAGTAGATCGCCTCTGCCACGGGGGTAGAGCCCACGAACGAAATGGCTTTCACGGCCTTGGCATCCAGCAGGGTTTCTACCGCTTCGCGACCGCCATGCACCACGTTCATCACGCCTTTGGGCAGCCCGGCCTCTTGCAACAGCTCGGCCACGGCCATGGCGGCCGACGGGTCTTTTTCGGAGGGCTTGAGGATAAAGGTATTACCGCAGGCAATCGCCATGGGGTACATCCACAGCGGCACCATGGCGGGGAAGTTGAACGGCGTAATGCCCGCCACCACGCCCAGCGGCTGGAAGTTGGACCAGGCATCGATACCCGGCCCCACGTTGTGGGAGTACTCGCCTTTCAGCAGCTCCGGCACGCCACAGGCGTATTCGACGTTTTCAATGCCACGCTTGAGCTCGCCCATGGCATCTTCCACCGTCTTGCCATGCTCTTCGCTGACCAGCTGTACCAAGCGGTCGGCGTGCTCTTCCAGCAGCTGCTTGAAGCGGTACATGACCTGAGCACGCTTGGCGGGCGGCGTATCGCGCCAGGCAGGAAACGCCGCCTGAGCCGCAGCAATCGCCCGCTCCACATCCGCCGCGCTGGCATCCGCCACTTGGCGAACCACCTTGCCCGTGGAAGGGTTGGTCACATCCAGCGTACGCTGGCTTTCCACCAGCTCACCATTAATCAGGTGGGAAACAACACTCATCATGAAACTCCGAAACAGGGTGGGCCAGGGTTATGCCAGGGAATCCAGGGTACTGGCGACGGCATCGAACAAACGCTCAAGCTCGGCTTCCGTGGTGCCAAAGGGAGGGCCGAACTGCAGGGTGTCACCGCCGTAGCGCACGTAAAAACCGGCTTCCCACAACGCCATATGGGCATCGCGGGGGCGAATCGTCGGGTCGCCGTTACGCGGCGCAAGCTGCAGGGCACCGGCCAGGCCGTAGTTGCGAATATCGACGATATGTTGACGGCCTTTCAGGGCGTGCAGCTTCTGCTCGAACACCGGGGCAATCGCACTGACCTGCGCGGGGAAGTCCTCACGCTCGAACAGTTCCAGCGCCGCCAGGCCAGCGGCACAGGCCACAGGGTGAGCGCTGTAGGTGTAACCATGGGGAAACTCGATGGCATGCTGCGGGCCACCAGCGTGCATGAAGGTGTCGAAAATCTCCCGGGAGGCGATCACGGCCCCCATGGGCACCGCTCCATTGGTGATCTGCTTGGCCACGTTCATGATGTCCGGCGTGACGCCAAACGCTTCGGCACCAGTGGTGGCGCCGCTGCGGCCAAAGGCGGTAATGACTTCATCGAAAATCAGCAGAATATCGTGGGCGGAGCAGATTTCCCGCAGCCGGTTCAAGTAGCCCTTGGGCGGCACGATCACCCCCGCCGAGCCCGACATGGGCTCCACGATCACGGCGGCAATGGTCGACGCATCGTGCAAGGCAATTTGATCCAGCAGCGCATCGGCCAGCTCAGCACCGGTTTCCGCCTGGCCACGGGTATAGGCATGGCCCGCTTGCAGCGTATGGGGCAGGTGCGTCACGTCCATCAACTGGCCGTAGTGCTTGCGGTTACCGCCAATGCCCCCCAGGCTGGTGCCACCGATATTCACCCCGTGGTAGCCCTTGGCGCGGCCAATCATGCGGGTTTTTTCCGGCTTGCCCTTCAACCGCCAATACGCCTTGGCCATCTTGACCGAGGTATCGGCGGCTTCTGAGCCGGAGTTGGTGAAAAACACGTGATCCAGCCCAGCAGGCGTTAAGCTGGCGACCTTCTCTGCCAGCTTGAACGCCAACGGGTGTGCCATCTGAAAGCCGGGGGCAAAATCCAGCGTGCCCAACTGCGCCGCTACCGCTTTTTGAATCTCTTCACGGTTATGGCCCGCCCCGCAGGTCCACAGGCCAGAGAGCGAATCGAACAGCTTGCGCCCCTGGTCATCGATGTAATAACGCCCTTCGGCGCCCGCAATCATGCGCGGGTTGGCACGGAAGTCCCGGTTGGCACTAAAGGGCATCCAATAGTGCTGATTCAGCGGCGCAGACGCCCCCCCATCACGGGATGCGTGCTCGGCGGTCTGCGTGGCGGATTGTCGTTGTACGTCCAACATGGTGTTCGTCTCCTCATGTCCGGCTGCCTGGCAATATGGCATGCAGCCAGCATGCGCCACTCGACACGTATGTAAAATTACGCTTTTCTTTTGTTCACGTTAGGGAATAGATACGTAACATCGCCGCATTTAACTCTACGCTGGCAGTTAATGAATAAACGACAGGACGCTCGCCAGCCTTACCTGTGCTCATTCAACAAGGATTTCCCATGAACTCATTGACTGACCCCAGCACTACACAGCGCCATTTACAGACCGACAGCGACCGCCTTTGGGCGTCACTCATGGAGATGGCCAAACTAGGGGCCACGCCCAAGGGCGGCGTGAACCGTCAGGCGTTGACCGACTTGGAGCGCCAGGGCCGCGACCTGTTTATCCAGTGGTGCCGTGCCGAGGGCTGCACGATCCGCATTGATAATATCGGCAATATCTTTGCCCGCCGGGAAGGCAGCGACCCCAGTGCCAAAACAGTCATGGCGGGCAGCCATCTGGATACCCAACCCACCGGCGGCAAATACGACGGCTGCTTCGGTGTCATGTCGGGTCTTGAAGTCATTCGTACGCTCAACCAGCACAACATCACCACGCGCTCGTCCATCGAAGTGGTCGCCTGGACGAACGAAGAGGGCTGCCGCTTTCCTCCCTGCATGATGGGCTCTGGCGTCTTTACCGGCGAACTGGCGTTCGATGCCATGATGGCGCGCACCGACGCCGAAGGCATCACGGTGAGCGACGCGCTGGATGCCATTCACTATCGTGGCCAGGATGAGGTGTCGCCGGACGAGATCAAGGCGTATTTCGAGCCTCACATCGAACAAGGCCCCATTCTCGAAGATACCGAGACCACCATTGGCGTGGTCATCGGCGGGCTTGGGCAGAAGTGGTTCGACTTGACCCTGACGGGGCTCGAAGCCCATGCAGGTCCCACGCCCATGAACCTGCGCCGGGATGCCATGATGGGCGCGGCAGAAGTCACCCAGGCACTCAACCGGATTGCCCATGAGCATCAACCCCACGGGCGCGGCACGGTGGGCTGCATGACGCTGCACCCGGGCTCGCGCAACGTGATTCCCGGCCAGGTCAAGATGACCCTGGACATGCGCCACTGGGAACCCGAGGCCCTCATTACCATGGGGCAAGCCGTGGCCAGCGCCGTGGAAGAGATTTGCCAACGTCACGGGCTGGAGTACGAACTGACCCCGACGGCCGATTTTGCCCCTGAGCATTTCGATCAGGCATGCGTGAATAGCGTGCGCCAGGCCGCTGAAAAGCTGCAGCTATCGCACATGGATATCATCAGCGGCGCAGGCCACGACGCGATGTTCATTGGCCGTGTTGCCCCCGCCGCGATGATCTTCATTCCCTGCAAGGATGGCATCAGCCATAACGAGATCGAAAGCGCCACGCCCGAGCACGTCCACGCAGGCTGTAACGTGCTGCTGCACGCCATGCTGGAAGCGGCAGAGGTGCATGACAGAGCTGCATGATATTGAGTCGTGAAGCGTGAGCAGTGTGGCTAAACGTCAGCCAACTGCCTGCGTGCCAACTCGGCGAACTGTTTGCGCGAGGGTTTGAGCGCCACCTGCGGTGGCCAGGGTAGCCAGGCATCGGGGACCATGAAGCCCGGCAGCGCCTCGCGTACCCAGGCGGCCAGGGCCTTGTGGCAGAGCGCATCGGTTTGCGGTTCGATGAAGGCCACCGGGCGCTCGCCCCACTCCGGGTGGGGCACGGCCACCACCAGCGCCTGGGCCACGCCCGGGTAGTCGACCAGCCGCTGCTCGATGCTCTCTGGCTGTATGTTTTCACCGCCGGAAATGAACACGTTGTCGAGCCGACCTTCGACGACGAGTGCCTGCTGGTCGTCGAAGTAGCCCCGGTCGCGGGTGGCGAACCAGCCCTCGTCGTTGACGGCGGGGTCCAGCGCGCCATCGGCCAGATAGCCGCTGAACAGCGTGTCGCCCTTGACCTGAATTTCGCCATCCACCACCCGCACCTGACGCCCCGGCAAGGGCTGCCCTACCACGCCAGGGGCGGAGGGCAAGCCGGTGCACACCTGGCTGGCCATTTCCGACAGCCCATAGCTGACCTTGGGCGTCAGCCCCAGGCGCTGCAAGCGTTCGACCAGCGGCGCGGGAATGGCCGCGCCCCCCAACAGCAGCTCGCGGAGCTGGGTGTGTCGAGGGTCGAAGCCTTCCCTCAAGAGCCGCCAAAGCTGCGTCGGCACCAATGAGAGGTGGGTGATAGGCTGCTGCATCAGGCGCTCGGCCAGCGGGCGAGTCGCATCGTCCAGCACCAGCCGCCCCCCGGCCAGAAAGACCCGAAACGCAATGGCATAGCCTCCCACATGAAACAGCGGCAGCGAAAGCAGCCAGCCGCTATCCGGGTCCACAGGAATCAGCGACGCCGAACCCCGCGCCGAGGCCAGATGATTGCCCACCCGGTGCAGCACCGCCTTGGGCGGGCCGCTGGAGCCGGAGGTGAGGATGGTGTTGCTGCGCTGGCTCGCGTACAAGACCGGTGGCTCGCCGGAGTCGGCCTCCGCGCGGTAGTCGAGGGAGATCGGCGGCAGCTCGGAAGAGTAGGCAAAGTCGCTCTCCGGCTGGCACACCCGGGTGACCTGCATCCGCCGCGCCAGCGCCTGCTGCTGAGCCACGGGGAACGCCGGATTCAGCGGGCAGAACACCACCCCTGCCCGCAGGCAGGCCCAGGCCAGCAGCACGCCCTGCAACGACCCTCGGGTGGGTACCAAAAGGGGCATGCCCGGCATCAGGCCCTGCCTGGCCAACTGCTGGGCCAGGGATGCCACGCGCCGGTTCAACGTGCGATAGCTCAGGCGCACCGCGCCCGCCTCCACCGCGATATGCTCCGGCGTCTGCTGGGCCCAGTAGTGAATGGGGCATGTCTCGGTCACAGGGAAAGCTCCTTGCGGTCGTCGCCAGCGGCGGCGTGGTAGAGGCAGTGCAGCCGCGCGTGCCGCAACTTACCGGCTGGCGAGAGAAGTGATTCGCTGAACGCCTGGGCGGTATCCAGCCCCGCAGGCTCCTCGGGAGCCCACTGCCGGGCCAGGCAACTCAACTGCCCCAACCCCCATTGAGATTCGAAACTGGATGAGATCACCACCCGCAAGCGGTGGGCTCTGGCGCGCTGAACCAGCGCCTGGCAAGCTGCGAACCCGCCCATCAGCGTCGGCTTGATGATCAGCGCCGCCAGTCGGGGGTGCGGCACCCAGGCAGTGCCGCGCTGCAGGGTTTCATCCAGGGCGATGTCGATGCCCGTGGCGTCCGCCACAGCGATGCTGTCGGCCAGCGTAGCACAGGGCTCCTCCAGGTAATCGATTTGGGCAGGCGAGAGCTGCTGGCAAAAGCGCAGTGCCTGCTCGCGCTGCCAGCCACCGTTGGCATCGAGGATCAGTCGCGTGTTGGGTAGCCACTTGGCAAGGCTTGCGATCAAGGCCAGCTCCGCATCGCTCGAGTAGCGGGCCACCTTCAGCTTGATGCGCTCTGGTGGAGCAGCCTGCCATTGGGCCGCGCGCTCCGGCAGTGCACTCATCAGCGCTTGCGGGGTGCCCTGCAGCAATGGGTAAGGCGGCAGAGAAGCAGGCAGGGAAGCGGGCCAGCGGTGCCGGGCGCAGTCGAAACCAAACTGTACTGAAGGTAACGTTGGTTTGGCTGTCTCACCGCGCTCTATAGCCGCCAGGCAGGCCAGGCTCTCGGCGGTGGCGTCAGCGAGGGTTTCTGTGGAGAAGCCAGGCAAAGGGGCTATCTCGCCCCACTGGCCGTTGATCGTGACTAACAGGCCTTCTCTGCTCGCCAACCGCTGACCTTTGAACGTCAGCGGCTGGCGAAACGGTAGCGAGTAGCGGTAAAGCGCCAGCGCCATCAGGGGTTGCGCGGGTAGCGCGAGAAGTCCGGGCGGCGCTTTTCATTGAAGGCGTTGCGCCCTTCCTGCCCCTCGTCGGTCATATAGAAGAGCATGGTGGCATTACCCGCCAACTCCTGCAGCCCGGCCTGGCCGTCGCAATCGGCGTTCAGCGCCGCTTTCAGGCAGCGCAGCGCCATGGGGCTATGCTGCAGCATTTCACGGCACCAGCGCACGCTCTCTCGCTCCAGCTCGGCCACCGGCACCACGTGGTTCACCAGCCCCATCTCCAACGCCTGGGCGGCGCTGTACTGTCGGCACAGGAACCATATTTCACGGGCTTTTTTCTGGCCGACGATTCTCGCCATGTAGGAAGCCCCGTAGCCCCCGTCAAACGACCCCACCTTGGGGCCCGTTTGCCCAAAAACGGCGTTGTCGGCGGCGATGGTCAGGTCACACATCATGTGCAGCACGTGGCCACCGCCAATGGCGTAGCCCGCCACCATGGCGATGATCGGCTTGGGGCAGGTGCGAATGTCACGCTGGAAATCCAGCACGTTGAGGTGATGGGTGCCCGCCTCGTCGCGGTAGCCGCCATAGTCGCCACGAATACGCTGGTCGCCCCCAGAGCAGAAGGCCTGTTCGCCTGCCCCGGTCAGCAGAATCGCGCCAATGGCGCTGTCATGGCGCGCGCGGCCCAGGGCATGGATCATCTCGCTCACCGTTTGCGGGCGAAACGCATTGCGCACCTCAGGGCGGTTGATGGTGATCCGGGCAATACCCTCTTCAGCGGTGTGATAGAGGATGTCCTGGTACTCCTGCGAGGCGTCCTGCCACTTGATGGGGGCATACAGCGCCTGTTCCGTGAGTCCTTCGATCATGCTGACCTCGTGCTTTATCAGGGGTGTGCGTTCTTTTTGATACGGTCGTGTTCGCGGGCGGGCCTCAGCGCAGCCAGCCCACGATCACCAGAGCCAGCGCCAACAGGCTCAGCAGGGCCGCCAGGCCGTACATCAGCCATTTGTTGCGGGTGTCCTGGCCCAGGCTCAGGTCGAATAGGCCATGGCGCAGCCGGTGGGCGGCATGAAACAGCGGCAAGCACACGGCGGCGCCGATGAACAGCACGCCGGGCAGGCTGAACAGCAGGCGGGAGGCCCGCTCGTGACCAAGCGCCTCGGCGGGCAGCAGGCCCAGCGGCAGCAACAGCCCGATGAACAGAATCACCGCAGGCAAGACCACGGCAAAACAGACGCCCCCGGCACTGAACAGCCCCCACCACAGGGGTTCGTCATAGGCTTGCCGAGGCTGACCCAGGGATGCTTTTTGATGTGAGGTTTTCATGCGCCGCCCCTCCCCAAGAGCCAGAACAACACGGCCGCCACTGCCACGACTCCCGCCCACTGGCCAGCAACGATGGCACCAGCGGGCACGCTGCGCCCCGCCACGCGTAGCGGCATGACCCGAGGAAACAGCACGAAGAAGGTGGCCGCGTGATAGAGGCTGGCCACCAGCGCCAGCGCGTTCAGCAGCAGCACCAGCGGCGAGCCCATGAAGGCCACCCAGCCCTGCCAGCTCGCCGGGCCCTGCAACAGCGCGAACACCCCTGCCAACAAGCAGAGAATGAAAAATACCAGCGGCACCACCGTGGCTTCGCGCAGCATATAGCGCTTGAAGAAACCGTGCTTCAGCCACCAGTTGCGCTTCAAGGGCGGCAGCCGTTGTGATGATGATTTTTCCATGCGGCACTCTCCCGACGGTTCGTTCTGGCCAATCAGCCCTTGAACAGCGCGATCAGCGTATGTTTGGCGGCCTCGACCTTGCCCTGGTTGACCGCAGCGGCTGGGTCGACGTGCTTGGGGCATACCTGCGAGCAGAAGCCCACGAAGGTACAGCTCCAGACACCATCATGGCGGTTGAGCTGCGCCATGCGCTGGCGTTTGCCCTGGTCCCGGCTATCCAGGTTGTAGCGGTGCGCCAGGGTCAGCGCCGCAGGCCCCAGAAACTCCGGGTTCAAGCCAAACTGCGGGCACGCCGAATAGCACAGGCCACAGTTGATGCAGTTGGCAAACTGCCGATAGCGCGCCAGCTGTTCGGGCGTTTGTGTGTGGGGCTGCGCCTGGCCGGGATCGAAGGTCTGCACCGGGTCCTGTTCGATCAGGTAGGGCTTCACCGCCGCCAGGTGCTCCAGGAACAGCGCCATGTCCACGACCAGGTCCCGCTGAACAGGGAAGTGCGCCAGTGGTTCGATACGAATCTCGCCAGAGTAGTCGCGCAGGAAGGTTTTACAGCCCAGCTTGGGAATGCCGTTGACCATGACGCCGCAGGAGCCACAAATCGCCATTCGGCAAGACCAGCGGTAGCTCAGCGTGCTGTCCTGCTGCTCCTTGATATGGTTCAGCGCGTCGAGAAGCGAGGTGCTGTCCTCCACCGCAACGTCGTAGGTTTGCCAGTAGGGATCCGCTGCGCTGTCGGGCAGGTAACGCTTGATGCTGATGTGCTTGTTCATGCCTTGCCTCCCTTGGCCGCATCCCCGTAAACCCGCGCGGCCGGGGCCGAAAAGCGGGTATCCACCGCCTGCCAGCGTAGCTCGGCGGGCGCGTCACCCTGGTAAAACACCTGGCTATGCTTGAGATAGCCCACATCGTCACGGGCCTGCAGGCCCTCGTCCAGACGCTGGTGGGCACCCCGGGATTCGCGACGCTCCAACGCGGCCAGGCACGACGCCTCGGCGATCTCCAGCCCGTAGCCAAACTCCAGGCACTCCAGCAGCTCGGTATTGAAGATCTTGCTGGTGTCACTGACCCGCACCTGGGCATAGCGCTGGCGCAGCTGGCGGAGGGTGTCCAACGCCTGCTGCATGCCTGCTTCGGTGCGGTAAATGCCGCAGCCGCTCTCCATGGCCTGCACCATGGCGTGCTTGAGCGTCACCCAGGATTCACCGCTGCCCTGGCCATCGCATAGCGTGGCCAGCCGCGCCTGCTGCCGCTGGGCCTGCGCCTGCAAGACCGGCAGCGCCACCCAGTCGGTGCGGGCGGCCCGCTGGCTGGCCTGCTCCCCGGCCAAGCGGCCAAAGACCAGCAGCTCGGTCAGCGAGTTGGAGCCCAGCCGGTTGGCCCCATGCAGGCCCACCGACGCACACTCCCCGGCGGCGTACAGGCCTGCAATGGTCGTTTCGCACTGGGGATCGGTTTCGATGCCGCCCATGGTGTAGTGCACCGCAGGCCGAATCGGGATCGGCTCCTTGACGGGGTCGACGTTGATATAGGATTTGGCCAGCTCGCAGATGAACGGCAGGCGCTCATGCAGATAGTCGGCGCCCAAGTGACGAAGGTCGAGATAGACCACGTCGCTGTCGCCAAACTTGCCGGTGCGCCCGGCTTGCTGCTCCTGCCAGAACGCCTGGGAAAGCTTGTCTCGAGGGCCCAGCTCCATGTACTTGTTTTCCGGCTTGCCCAAGGGGGTTTCCGGCCCCAGGCCGTAATCCTGCAGGTAGCGGTAACCCTCATTGTTGAGCAGGATACCGCCTTCCCCCCGGCACGCTTCGGTGATCAGGATGCCCGAGCCGGGCAGGCCGGTGGGGTGGTACTGCACGAACTCCATGTCGCGCAGCGCCACGCCGTGGCGGTAGGCCATGGCCATGCCGTCACCGGTGACGATGCCCGCATTGGTGTTGAAGCGAAACAGCCGCCCCGCCCCGCCGGTGGCCAACACCACCGCCTTGGCACGCAACAGCAGCAGCTCACCCGTGGCGACCTGCAGGGCAATGACGCCCACCACGGCCCCTTCGTGCACCGCCAGGTCCAGCACGAAGTACTCGTCGAAGCGTTCGATCTCGGGGTATTTCAGCGAGGTCTGAAACAGCGTGTGCAGCATATGGAAGCCGGTCTTGTCGGCAGCAAACCAGGTGCGCGCCGTTTTCATGCCACCAAAGCGGCGCACCTGTATGCGGCCATCGGGCTGGCGGCTCCAGGGGCACCCCCAGCGCTCCATCTGCACCAGTTCCTGATAGGCGTGGCGCACGAAGTAGTCCACCACGCCCTGCTCCACCAGCCAGTCGCCCCCAGAAACCGTGTCGTCGAAGTGCGCCTGAAACGAGTCCTCGTCACTGGTCACCGCCGCCGCGCCCCCTTCGGCCGCCACCGTGTGGGAACGCATGGGATACACCTTGGAGACCAGCGCAATGCGCTGCGCGTGACCGCCCTGCTTGGCCTGCTCGGCGGCCGCTATGGCGGCCCGCAGGCCAGCGCCCCCACCGCCGACGATGACGATATCCACATCCTGCTGCTGCATGGCACCCCCCTGTGCGGCTGCACTACTCATGACGCAATTCTCATTACGGACTTCTCATGACGCAATTCTCATGACGCGACGCCGGCCAGCGCACGGCCTGCCGCCCTGCTGATGAAGCGACGTTATCACAGCCCGACAGGCCCTCGGCCTTGATCTAAAGCATGATTGATATAGATCAAATAAACCGCGACTTGCCTTGCCTATGCTTTCCCTGACACCCGTGAAACACCACGCTGGATCTCATCTCTGCTGTGCTCACTCAGGCAAGGCGCTACGGCTTGCCGATAACCTTATCGAGAGGTCGCCATGAACCTCAGCACTTCGCTCCGCTCTCGCTGGCCGCTGCTCGCGCCACTGGCCACCACGCTGGTGATCGCCCTGCTGCCCACCCCGGCCGGGCTACCGCCCCATGCCTGGTACTTCTTCGCCATCTTTTTGGGCTGTGTGGTCGGCCTGATTCTGGAACCCCTGCCCGGCGCGGTCATCGGGCTGGTCGGCGTTACCCTGGTGGCGCTGCTTTCCCGCTGGGTGCTGTTCTCCCCGGAGCAGCTGGCCAACGACGGCTTCAACGCTGCCAACCAGGCCTTCGCCTGGGCGGTTTCGGGGTTCACCAACGCTACCGTCTGGCTGATTTTCGGTGCCTTCATGTTTGCCCTGGGGTATGAAAAGACCGGGCTGGGGCGGCGGATCTCGCTGTGGCTGGTGCACGCCATGGGCAAGCGCACGCTGACCCTGGGTTACGCGGTGATGATCGCCGATGGCATTCTGGCCCCTTTTACGCCCTCCAATACGGCGCGCAGCGCAGGCACCATCTATCCGGTCATTCGTAACCTGCCACCGCTGTACGACTCGCACCCCAATGACCCCAGCATGAAGCGTATGGGCAGCTTCCTGATGTGGACCGCCATTGCGGCCACCTGCGTGACCAGCTCGATGTTTCTCACTGCCCTGGCGCCGAACCTGCTGGCCATCGCGCTCACCGAAAGCGCCACGGGCATCCATATCAGTTGGGGGCAGTGGTTCGTGGCGGTGGTGCCGGTGGGGGTCCTTCTGCTGCTGTTGGTGCCGCTGCTGTGCTACTGGCTGTGCGCCCCGGAGGTAAAGGCCGGGGATGAGATCTCCGACTGGGCGAAAGGGGAGCTGCAGACCCTGGGCCCGCTGACCCGCCACGAAATCGTGCTGGTCATCATGGTGGTCACCGCGCTGCTGCTGTGGATCTTCGCTGGCGACCGGGTATCGGCGTCGCTGGTGGGGCTGGTGGTCATCTGCGGCATGCTGCTGACCGGCATGGTGAGCTGGAACGACATTCTCGACAACCGCGCCGCCTGGAACACCTTCGTGTGGTTTGCCACCCTGGTGGCTCTGGCGGGTGGCTTGAGCCAGGTGGGCTTCGTGGGCTGGTTCGGTAACCTGGTAGGTGGGCAGATCAGCCACTTCGACCCGCTGCTGGCCATGGTCGCCCTGGTGGTCATCTTCTATGTTCTGCACTACTTCTTCGCCAGCATCACCGCCCACGTGACTGCCCTGCTGCCGGTCATGCTGGCGGCGGCGTCAGGCATTGCAGGGCTGGACATGCAGCTGTTCATTCTGCTGTTGCTGCCCACCCTGGGCTTCATGGGCATCCTGACCCCTTATGGCACCGGCCCCAGCCCGGTGTATTACGGCAGCGGCTACTTGCCCAGCACGCTGTACTGGCGCCTGGGGGCCATCTTCGGGCTGCTGTTCCTGGTGGCCTGGCTGGCCATTGGTCTGCCCTGGCTACTGCTGATTCAGTGAGCCACGTACTGACTCAGTGCACCATGCGCTTGCCGCGCCTCAGCGCGGCAGCGTTTGTGCGAAGTGCTGCGCCAGTTGCTGTGCCAATTGCAGTGCCATGGCCCTGGGGTGTTCCACGTGCAGGTTATGGCCGCCCGGCAGCGCCCAGTGGCGCAGGCGCGGCGCGTGCTGCGCCAGGCGGTTGGCCAGGGTGTTGAACTTGTGGTCCCGCAGGCCGGAGAAATAGCCCACTGGCAGGTCGGTCTCGGCCAGCCACTGCCAGAGAGAGGGCTGCCGACCCAGCGAGGTGACCCGCAGCATGTGCGCCACGGCGGGGCCATGGTTGGCCAACCGGCGCTGAATCTGACGCTGGCGCTGTGAGGCCGTCAAATCGGCAAACACCGGCTGCTGGTACCATGCTGTCAGCACGTCGGCCAGTGGCGACTGCTCAAAGCGCTGCGCCCAGTGCTCATCGTGGGCACGGCGTGCTTCCCGCTCTGGCGCGGCCAGCCCGGGGTGCGCGCTCTCCAACCACAGCGCCTCCAAACCGGCGGGCCGCTGGCTGGCATGATAGAGCGCCAGTCGGCCACCCAGGGAGTAGCCCAGCAGGCCATAACGCCCCACGCCCGCCTCGGCCAGCGTGCCGCTGAGCCAGTCATGAAAATCCGCAAAGGAGCCCACCGCAGGCACTGTGGGCTGCCCATGCCCCGGCAGGTTCAGCGCCAGGCAGCGCACGCCCGGCAGCGCTTGTTCCAGCGCCTCGCCAAGCGCTTGCCAATCTTGCTGATCGCCCAGCAGGCCGTGCAGCATCACCAGCGTAAAGGGCGGCGAAGGGTCATGATGCATCGGGTGCCTCCCTGAGCCACGCGCCCAGAGCCTGCAACGCATCGGTGGCCTGCTGATGGGGCACCGTGACCTCGATCAGCGTCACCCCGGCCTCCAGCGCCTGAGTGTAGACCTCGCAAAACGCCGCCAGCGTGGTCGGTGCGGCATAGTTCAGGTGAAACATGCGCGCCGCATGCTCGAACGCGAGCCCGTGGGGTTGGCGATAGTAGCGCTCCAGCAGGTCGCCCTCGTCCGGCACCGGCAGCATGTGGAAAATGCTGCCGCCATCGTTATTCAGCACCACCACGACCAGCGGCGCTTGGGCCCTGGCCAGCAGCGCCAGGCTGTTGAGGTCGTGAAGCGCGCTGGTGTCGCCCAGAATCACCGTGGTGGGTTCATCGGTTGTGCAGGCCAGCCCGTACGCAGTGGCCAGCAGCCCATCGATGCCCGAAGCCCCGCGATTGGCCATCACCCGCAGCGGCGTCGAACGGGTCGAGCCCAGCATGTTCATCAACCGGGCGGGCAGGCTATTGCCCACGAACAGCGCCCCTCTGGCCAGTTGGGCCAGCTGATGACACACCCCCAGCTCGGAAAACTCCGCCGTATAGCGTTCGATGCCCTGGCGGGTGCGCTGCTGAAGGTGCGCCAGGGTATGCCAGGGGGGCTGGGCAGGCCCGGCGGGCAGCGTGGCGATGGCCTCGGCGGGCGTGCACACCAGCCGCTGAGTAAGGGTGAAGTCCGGGTCCAGGCGCTGGGGTAACGGGTCGACCAGCCACGCCTGCTGCCAGGGGTGGCGGGCAATCATCTGGGTCAGGCGCTTGGAAATCAGCCGGCCGCCAAACTGCAGCAGCACGTTGGCGCGGCCCAGCTCGGCGCTGACCTGCGGGTCCTGAAGGGCCAGGTCCATGTGCACCAGGTGGCGCGGGTCGCCGTGCAGCTGGCTTTGCAGGTCGGCCAGCAGCGGCCAGCCCAGCTGCTCGGCCAGGGCCGCAATGGGGGCCGCCTGCTGGGGGTCATCGATGCGCCCCACCACGATCACCCCGCGCTGCCGGGTGAAGGCGGCGGGCCATGCCACCGGCAAGGCGGCGGGAGCGGTTTGCCAGGCGCTCCAGGGGGCATGGCTGTGCTGCCAGCGCGAAAGCGGCGCCAGGTAGTTGCTGGCCTCCACGGGCGGGCCGGAGGGGTAGAGCGGTTCGCGGTAGCGGCAGTTGAAGTGCACCGGGCCCGGCAGGCGGTGCTGTCGCGCCATGGTCTGGTCGATCGTACTGAGCAAATAGGCGGCGGGAATCTCGCGACTGGGGGTCGGCAAGTCGTGGTGCGCCACCGTGTGGCGGGCGAAGATATCCCGCTGGTCGATGGCCTGGTTACTGCCGTTATCCAGCAGCTCGATGGGCCGGTCGGCAGACAGAATCACCAGCGGCACGCCCAGCAGCGCGGCTTCCACCACGGCCGGATAAAGGTTGGCCACCGCCGTGCCGGACGTGGTGATCACCGCCACCGGCTGCTGGGCGCCTCGGGCCAGGCCCAGCGCCATGAACCCCAGCCCGCGCTCGTCGAAGTGAGTATGGCAGCGCAGCCCAGCGTGCTCGCTGGCCGCCATGGTCAGCGGGGTGGAGCGCGAGCCAGGCGCCACGACTACCTCGCGCAGCCCCCAGCGGTATAGCTCTTCCAACAGCAGCGATGCCCAAACGTGGTTAAAGGTGGCGTAATGCATCGGCTTATCCCATCCCCAGCAGCGAGAGAATATCGGCAATCTTGGCATCCAGCTCGTGCCACTCGTCGTCGGCCTGCGACCCCGCCACGATACCCGCCCCTGCGTACAGGCGGATCGCCGTATCGCTGACCTGGGCACAGCGAATCGACACCGCCAGCTCGCTGGAGTCATGCCCCACGCGGCCAAAGGCACCGGCGTACCAGCCCCTGGCGTGGCGCTCCAGCTCACGGATTCTGGCCAGCGCCGCCGCCCGCGGGGTGCCGCCGACGGCGGGCGTGGGCGGCAGCACGCTGAGCAGCTGCTGGTCGGTGATGAAGGGGTGCAGCTCGGCATGGATTTCGCGGCGAATATGCTGCACGGACCGCAACGGCACCACGTGGGCCTCGCCCATTTCCAGGCGCTGGGCCAGCGGCTCCAGCTGGGTCAGCAGCTGCTGGTAAACACACTGGTTTTCCAGGCCGTTCTTTTTATCGGCCAGCAGCGCCCCGGCGAGCGCTTCATCCTGCGCCGTGTCACGCCCCCGCCGGGTCGTACCGGCCAGTGCCTCCGTGATCAGCTGCTGGCCCTGGCGGCGGTAGAGCCGTTCGGGAGAGCAGCCAATCAGCGCCGTACCGGGCGCCCACTGCACCCCGAAATGAAAGCAGTGCCGCGCTTCGGCCTGCCAGCGCCCCAGCAAGGCCCAGGGGCTGAGCACGCGCTCGGCGGTCAGGCAGGTTTCTCGGGAAAGCACCACTTTGGGAAGCTGCTGCAGCCGTTCGGGCTGGGACACCTGCGATACCCAGCGGCCCCACTCCCGCCGCGTGGGCGTATCACACCGCTGGTAGCTGCCATGGGCCACCGGGGGCAGCGGCTGTTCCGGGACGATGGCCGCCAGGCACGCCTGGGCGGCGGCCAGCTCTTCGGCGGGAGGGCGGTCATCGAAGCGCAGGTTCACGGAAAGCGTACACCGCCCCTGCTGACGCTTGAGCAGCACCCGGGGCAGTATGAAGCGGCAGTCACCAAACCCGGGCCAACCCGCCGCCTGGGCATCGAAGGCTACCCCGCCGAAATAGTCGGGCGAGCCGCTGGCGGGCTGGGCCTGAGCTTGAGCCTGCATATCGACCTGCAGCGCCACCAGAGAGTCAAACGCCCGCGCTTCGCCCAGCACGGCATAGCCCGCCGCCGAGGCCTCACGCGGCTGCCAATAAAGGCGGGGCGTCACGCGCTGTGCGTTCAACCACCCCACCAAATCCTCCACCTCGCAGGGCACGCTCAGGCTCTGCGTACCCCGGCATGCCAAAAGGTCCAGCGCCGACAGCTGTGCTGCCAGCGCCTTCGCGGCCTGGATCACCTGCATAGCAAACTACTTCCCTGACAACCGATGCCTGATATAGGGTAGCACCCAGCGGTCGCCGCCATAGCGCCCGGCGTTGGCACCGGCCACCAGCAGGAAAAAGCTCAGGGCGATCATCCAGGGGTTGGTGGACACCGTGCCCGCCATCAAGAACGACATGTTCATGACGATGGCAAAGAAAGCGGCATAGCAGGTCAACACGCCCACGATCAGCCCCAGCCCCACCAGCACTTCCCCCAGCGGGATTATCACGTTGATCACATCCGCATACGGCAGCGCGACATGCTCCAGAAACGCCACGTAGTTGGGGTAGACCACGCTGCCTTCGCGCATGACCGGGTTGGCCACGGCATTGCTCAAAAACCCTTCGGCATTGAAGCCGCCGGTCATCTTGCCGATGCCCAGGGTCAGCCAGGTAATGCCCAGGTACAGCCTCAGCAGTAGCCAAACCAGGGCAGCATATTTGTTTTGTCTGAAAAACTCGCCGATCATCGCGTAGACTCCTGCCACGTTCACTTTCAGGGGGAAGCCCCAGTGTGCGTCAGGACGGATACCTCTTTTTTGACCCAGGTCGTGGTTTTTGCCATTAATGATACAGAGTCGAATGTTCACTCTGCCCGATGGCTATACCGACCGGCCACGCTGACCAGTTCAGCGACTGCAACAGGAATGCTCACCATGGAACACACCACCCCACACCGCCCACTCCATGCCTGGTTGCTCGCCGCACGGCTGCGCACCCTGCCGCTGGCCTGCGCCTCGATCCTGCTGGGTTCGGGCATGGCGGCGCAGGCGGGTGGCTTTCAGGGTGGGGTGCTGCTGCTGTCGCTGCTCACGGCCATTCTGCTGCAGGTGCTTTCCAACCTGGCCAACGATTATGGCGATGCCCAATCGGGGGTGGACGATGCTAGCCGCACCGGCCCCGTGCGGGCGGTGGCCAGCGGGCTATTGACCCCAGACGCCATGCGCCGGGGCATGCTGCTCACCGGGCTGGCGGCGGCCATAGCGGGGTTGTCGCTGCTGTTCGTCGCTTTTGGCAACGACCTGCGCAGCTGGCTGGTGTTCGTGCTACTGGGCGCCGCGTCCTTGCTGGCGGCCATCACTTACACCGTGGGGCTGGGCGGCAAGCCGTATGGCTATCGTGGGCTGGGGGACGTGGCGGTGTTCGTGTTTTTTGGGCTGCTGGGCGTGCTGGGTACGCTCTATTTGCATACCCAGAGCCTGAGCGGGCTGGCCATGCTGCCCGCCGCCGTGTGCGGCTTGCTGGCCACCGCCGTGCTCAACGTCAATAACGTGCGCGACATCCACAGCGATGCCCGCCACGGCAAGATGACGCTGGCCGTGAGGCTGGGCAAACGGCGGGCCGTTCTCTACCACTGGGCGCTACTGGGCACCGCCCTGCTGCTGACGCTGGGGTATCTGGTGTGGCTACCCGTACCCTGGGTGGGCTGGAGCTGCCTGGTGGTGGCCAAGCCGCTCTACGACGCCGGGCGCACGCTCAGCCGCACCGAGGATGGCGAGCAGCTAACGGGCATGCTCAAGAAAACCGCGCTTTCCACGCTGGTTTACAGCCTGCTGCTCGCGGTGGGGCTGGCGCTTGCCTGACGGCGGCTTGGGGCTTGGGGCTTGGGGCTTGGGGCCAAGGGCCTTACAGCACTACCTCATAGCCTTCAAACTTGGGCGGCCCCAGGTAGATGCCTTCCGGCGATTTGGCATTGGCGTGGGCTTTGCGGAAAGCCTCTGACTTGGTCCAGGCGCGGAAGGCCTCTTCGGATTCCCACACGCTGTGGGAGATGAACACGGTGTGCTCTTCCTGGCTTTCGCCCTGCAGCATGTGAAACTCCTTGAAGCCCGGCACTTCCTCCAGGTGGGAATCGCGGTTGCGCCACACCTCCAGAAAATCCTCTTCGCGGCCTGGGGCAATCCGAAAACGGTTCATGGCTATGTACATCGAGACTCTCCTGTTGATCGGGAGTAGATAGAGTGATTACGCCAACGCTGGCTTGATGCTGACACTCCCCGCCCGCCGCGCTTCGCGCTTTGGGCGAGGGTTCTGAGATCACCCCCAGAACCTTCCTGCTTCCAC
>NZ_PINZ01000045.1:0-25300 GCF_002810305.1 Halomonas sp. 141 | reverse complement strand
ATTGGGATCCTGGGACGGTGGCTTGCTGCTGTTGCGGCTACTGGTGGCCAGGCGATCGGCCATGAGCTTGACCAGCAACATCAGCACATCGATGGCCGCACGCAGCGACGGAGAGACCGTCTGGTCTTCCTTGAGCTGCTGTCGGACCCGCTCCAGGGCCTCGTCGACGTTGATATCGCTGATGGTCATGTCACCGCATAGATAT
The DNA here is from genome assembly GCF_002810305.1 of Halomonas sp. 141. NCBI lineage: Bacteria > Pseudomonadati > Pseudomonadota > Gammaproteobacteria > Oceanospirillales > Halomonadaceae > Halomonas > Halomonas sp. 141. The sequence continues at coordinate 25,095 of NZ_PINZ01000045.1, read as the reverse complement.
GCCGAAGGATTAGGCACACTATGCCAGAAAAATCAGGTGGTTGTCGACAGGCTATCCGCAACCACCTGAATAGTTACGCATTTTTAATCGCGCTCAACGTGAATAGCTTCTGAGATTTGAGCGGCAGAGAGCTTTTTTCTACTTCTGTCAGTAGTTTGAAGCAACCTACCTCCTGCATGACGCACCGTGCCAGAATTGATGCTTCATCTCGCTGATCAAAGAATGTATTCAGGGATGGGCTTGGTCGTATTGCATGCCTGTTTAGGTCGGCAAACATCTGTTGGCTACGCTTCAGACCTTCATCGATAAACAAAAGTACTGGAATGCTGTCATGGCCTAATTCACGCTTTTTAGTGATAGCGCGCTCTATAGCAGCTCTACGGTGCTGGCCATCATTGATGAGCAAGCGTGCAGCCCGAGGGATGCGCAGAGTGCCTACTAGCGACACAATGGTACTGTTGTCGTTCATAGGTTCAAATTCAGCTTCCTGATCCAGCGAGGCTGTGATAGCAGGCAAAATGTAGTTATCAGTATTTTGAACCAGATAATCTGTAATTTCTGGAATGCGGCTAGGGTTGATGGCCCTCTGCGCTCGGTCTTCAGCAGGTAAGCCGCTGTCATCATAATGGAACAGCCGGGGTATTAGCCGCAGAGGACACATGATGGTGTAGCATGCCCGCCCCCCCTGCATGCCACGAAGGGCTGGGAAGTCATGTGTGCTGACTGCTGTTGCTACGGGCTGTTGCATAATGGCCGTTAATTTAAGCGTAAAGGTACGTCTATTTTACCGTAATTTAGCTTTCCTGTGAACGTTCTGGGTGCAGGGCAAAAAGCAGAATAACGCTTTTTATTGGCTTTATATACAGTATTTGGCGGGGCGTGCGCATGGTGGCATAACCTGCCAGCCTAACGAAAAAGGAATGTAGCCGGATGACCACGGAGGCCATGGATCGCCCTGGTTTGGGGATCGTGTTGCGGGTGCTGTCGGGGGTGCTGTTCACCGGCATGCTGGTGTGCATCAAGGCCGTCAGTGATGCGGTGCCCGTGGGGCAGTCGGTGTTTTTTCGCTCGCTGTTTGCGTTGCTGCCCATCGTGGTGTTTCTGGTGCTGCGCCATGAGTTTCCGCGCGGGCTGGCGACGCGGCGGCCGTTGGGGCACGCGCTGCGCTCAGGGCTGGGGGCGGCGGCCATGTTTGCTTCGTTTGCCACGGTGGCGCTGCTGCCGGTGGCGGAAACCACGCTGCTGGCGCAATTGACGCCGGTCTTCATGGCACTGGGGGGCGTGCTGCTGCTGGGGGAGCGCTTTTCGTTCTATCGTGCCGGGGCGTTTGGTCTGGCGCTGTGCGGGGTGGGCGTGCTGGTAGTGCCCCTGCTGCTGGGGAGTAGTGGGCAGGGTTCGCTGTTGGGGTATGGGCTGGGGGCGCTGAGCGCGCTGCTGACGGCGGGGGCTCTGCTCACGGTACGGCGTATTTCCCGCACGGAAACGGCGGCGTCCATCGCGTTCTATTTTATCGTGGTCTCGGCGCTGGCCGGGCTGCTGACTCTGCCGCTGGGCTGGGCGGCGCTGGACGCACGGCAGTTCGGGCTGCTGGTGCTTTCTGGTTTGTTCGGCGGCGCGGCGCATATCGCCATGACGCTGGCGCTGCGTTACGCCGAAGTGTCGCGGCTGGCCCCGTTCGAATACATCGCGCTGGCCTGGCCGGTGCTGGCCGATGCGTGGCTGTTCGGGCTGCCCGTGTCCAGCGGTTTCCTGATGGCCTTGCCCTTTTTGCTGGGCGGCGTGGGGTTGGCCACGCTGGAGGGGCGCCGGGGGGCGAAGCGTCGGCAGCGTTAGGCGGCAGCGCTTGCAGGAAAGCGAACGTATCGTTGCAGTAAATTCTCATTGGTCACTTGGCGGTTGGCAGGGCGGGCTTTAGGCTTGGGAGCTGAGCCGTCATCGAACAGGAGTAGAACGTATGCCGTTATCTCGCGCCGAGATTGCCACCCCGTCTGGGGCACGATTGATCAACCGGTTGTGCAAGCACTGGGCCCACAAGCTGGAGGTGGAGCAGGGCGAGCAGCATGCCAGGATCGTGTTTGCCAGCGGCACCTGCCTGATGCACGCGGAGCCTGAGCGCCTGGTGGTCTCCATCGAAACCCTCGAAGAAGAGCATCTGGACCAGCTGGAAGGCGTGGTGGAAAGCCATCTGGTGCGCATGGCGAAAGATGAGCCGCTGGAGATCGTCTGGGAGAACTGAGCGCCATCCGCCGTGCTTCCGTCAGCACCGCATCCCGTCAGGTGGTCTGCTATAATCGCGGCCACCTTTTTTGTTTCTCGCTGATGCCGAACGGCACACGCACAGGAGTTTCCATGACCCGAATTGCCATTGTGGGCGTAGCTGGCCGCATGGGCCGCACCTTAGTCAACGCCATAGAACAGGATGCCGGTGCCCAGTTGGCCGGGGGAATCGTCGAGCCGGGCAGTTCGCTGGCGGGGGCGGATATCGGCGAGCTGGCAGGTGTGGGTAAGCGTGGTGTGGCCGCCGTGGATTCGCTCGACGCCATCGTGGATGACTTCGACGTGCTGATCGACTTCACTGCGCCCCAAGTCACCTTGGCGAATCTGGCATTCTGCGCCGAGCACGGCAAGCGCATCGTGATCGGCACCACCGGTATGAACGATGAAGAGCTGGCCGAGCTAGATAGCTACCGCGATAAGGTGGCCATGGTGTTTGCTCCCAACATGAGCGTGGGCGTGAATCTGACGCTCAAACTACTGGAAACGGCGGCCAAGGCGCTGGGTGATGAAGGCTACGATATTGAGGTGATTGAGTCCCACCACCGCCATAAAGTCGATGCGCCTTCCGGTACGGCTATTAAAATGGGTGAAGTGGTGGCCGAAAGTTTGGGCCGTACCTTGAAAGAGCACGGCGTGTTTGAGCGGGTTGGGCAGTGCGGCCCGCGTACCGATAAAGAGATCGGTTTTGCTACCGTGCGGGCAGGCGATATCGTCGGTGAGCACACGGTGATGTTCGCCACCGAAGGCGAGCGCATCGAAATCACCCACAAGGCGTCCAGCCGCATGACCTTCGCCAAAGGGGCCGTGCGGGCGGCGCGCTGGGTGGCCGCTCAGCCGCATGGCCGTTATGACATGCAGGACGTGCTGGCGCTGAGCTGAGCCGTGGGCTTTTGTTAGACCAGGGTCGGCATAAAACGCTGGCCCTGGGGCGCTAAATGCTGTAACATTCCAAAAATTTTGGCCCAGTGGCTGCAAAAAGCAGCACCATATCGACAGTCAAGCACCAAGCTGTCGAAAGAGCACCGCGCTTGTTGCACTGGTCGTCAAGTGGGAAAAGTAGTCAGCGTCATGCTGCGCCATGGCCAACACCGTTATGAAGGCCACGGAAAGAGAACAACAAGCGGGATGAAACCGATTTTTTTATTGTCGGCTTCGTCCCGCTTTTTTACGACCCGACGTTTGTACGCAAACGCCGTAACCGGATCGCCGAGCCTGCGCCCACAGGCTCCCACCAGCATGGGAGAACGTGTTTTGAATAACCCCGCATTGAGCAAACCCGCGATATTGGCCCTGGAAGATGGCAGTGTGTTTCATGGAACGGCCATCGGCGCGGAGGGAATCACAAGCGGTGAGGTGGTGTTCAATACAGCCATGACCGGCTATCAGGAAATTCTCACCGACCCCTCTTATACCCGCCAGATCGTCACCCTGACCTACCCGCATATCGGCAATACCGGCATCAATTCCGAAGATATCGAGTCCGCGTCCATTGCGGCGGCGGGCCTGGTGATTCGCGATCTCCCCCTGCTGGCCAGCAGCTTCCGTTCCGAACAGAGCCTTTCCGATTATCTGGTCAGCCAGAACGTGCTGGGCATTGCCGATATCGACACACGCCGCCTGACGCGCATTCTGCGTGACAAGGGCGCCCAGAACGGGGCGATTCTGGCAGGTGCCGAGGCCGAAGGTGATGATGCCGTCGAGCGTGCGCTGGCGGCGGCGAAGGCGTTTCCGGGCCTGAAGGGCATGGACCTGGCGAAAGAAGTCTCCTGCAAGGAGGCCTATGAGTGGTCGGAAGGCGAGTGGACTCTGGGCGAAGGTTACGCGGATGCCAGCCAGGGTGAGCGCCCCTACCATGTGGTGGCCTTCGATTACGGCGTGAAATTCAACATCCTGCGCATGCTGGCGGCTCGTGGCTGCCGCTTGACGGTGGTGCCTGCGCAAACCCCTGCAGCAGACGTGCTGGCCATGAACCCGGACGGCGTCTTCCTGGCCAACGGCCCCGGCGACCCCGAGCCCTGCGATTATGCCATCAAGGCGATCCAGGAAGTGCTGGAAACCGACACCCCGGTGTTTGGTATCTGCCTGGGCCACCAGCTGCTGGCGCTGGCCTCTGGCGCGAAAACCGTCAAGATGGGCCACGGCCACCACGGCGCCAACCACCCGGTTCAAGACCTGGACACCGGCACGGTGATGATCACCAGCCAGAACCATGGCTTTGCCGCCGATGAAGCCTCCCTGCCCAGCAACGTGCGCGCCACGCACCGTTCGCTGTTCGACGGCACCTTGCAGGGAATCGAGCGCACCGACCGCCCGGCCTTCAGCTTCCAGGGGCACCCGGAAGCCAGTCCCGGCCCGCGCGATGTAGCGCCGCTGTTCGATCGCTTCATCGCGATGATGCAGGCGCGCCGCTAAGTCAGCCGCGCTGCCGCTCATTGCCCAGTTACGTCGCCTCGATGCTCATCGTCACCACTTTTTGCGGGAACCGTTATGCCTAAGCGTACCGATATCAACAGCATTCTCATCATTGGCGCTGGTCCGATCGTCATCGGCCAGGCCTGCGAATTCGACTACTCCGGCGCCCAGGCTTGTAAAGCGCTGCGCGAGGAGGGCTACCGGGTCATTCTGGTGAACTCCAACCCGGCCACCATCATGACCGACCCGGCCATGGCCGATGCCACCTACATCGAGCCGATCACCTGGCAGGCGGTAGAGAAGATCATCGAAGCCGAGCGCCCGGATGTGATTCTGCCCACCATGGGCGGCCAGACGGCGCTGAACTGCGCGCTGGACCTCGACAAGCACGGCGTGCTGGCCAAGTACGGCGTCGAGATGATCGGTGCCAACGCCGATGCCATCAACAAGGCCGAAGACCGCGACCTGTTCGACAAGGCGATGAAGAACATCGGCCTGGAGTGCCCCAAGGCCAAAGTGGCGCACACCATGGACGAGGCCTGGGAAATTCAGGCGGAGCTGGGCTTCCCGACCATCATTCGTCCTTCCTACACCATGGGCGGCTCCGGCGGCGGCGTGGCGTACAACAAGGAAGAGTTCGAAGAGATCTGTACCCGTGGGTTCGAGCTTTCCAACAACCACGAGCTGCTCATCGACGAGTCTCTGCTGGGCTGGAAAGAGTACGAGATGGAAGTGGTGCGTGACCGCAACGACAACTGCATCATCGTCTGCGCCATCGAAAACTTCGACCCCATGGGCGTACACACCGGCGACTCGATTACCGTCGCGCCTGCCCAGACGCTGACCGATAAAGAGTACCAGATCATGCGCGACGCCTCTCTGGCCGTGCTGCGCGAGATCGGCGTGGAAACCGGGGGTTCGAACGTGCAGTTCGGTATGGACCCGAAAACCGGTCGCATGGTGGTGATCGAGATGAACCCGCGGGTGTCGCGCTCCTCGGCGCTGGCGTCCAAGGCCACCGGTTTCCCGATTGCCAAGATCGCTGCCAAGCTGGCGGTGGGCTACACCCTGGACGAGCTGCAGAACGACATCACCGGCGGCCAGACCCCGGCCTCGTTCGAGCCCTCCATCGATTACGTGGTCACCAAGATTCCGCGTTTCACCTTCGAGAAGTTCCCCCAGGCCAACGACCGCCTGACCACCCAGATGAAGTCGGTGGGCGAGGTGATGGCCATTGGCCGTACCTTCCAGGAGTCGCTGCAAAAAGCGCTGCGCGGCATGGAAACCGGCAACGACGGCCTCGATCCGATCATCACCGAGTTCACCGACGAAGCCATGGCCCAGATCAAGGGCGAGCTGCAGGCAGCGGGTGCCGAGCGCATCTTCTTCGTCGCCGACGCCATGCGTGCGGGCATGAGCGTGGATGAGATCTTTGCGCTGACCAACATCGACCGCTGGTTCCTGGTGCAAATGGAAGACCTGATTCTCACCGAAGCCGCCGTGTCCAAGCGCGCCCTGGCAGAGTTCTCGGCGCGTGAGCTGTTCCAGCTCAAGCGCAAGGGCTTCTCCGATGCGCGGCTGGCGAAGCTGCTGGGCGTCTCCGAGAAGGAGTTCCGCAAGACGCGTCAGGCAGCAGGGATTCGTCCTGTCTACAAGCGCGTCGACACCTGTGCCGCCGAGTTTGCCTCCGATACCGCCTACATGTACTCCACCTATGAAGAGGAGTGCGAGGCGGACGTGTCGGATCGCCAGAAGATCATGGTGCTGGGCGGTGGCCCGAACCGTATCGGACAGGGTATCGAGTTCGACTACTGCTGCGTGCACGCCGCCTTCGCCATGCGCGACGACGGCTATGAAACCATCATGGTCAACTGCAACCCGGAAACCGTCTCCACCGACTACGACACCTCCGACCGCCTCTACTTCGAGCCGGTGACGCTGGAAGACGTGCTGGAAATCGCCGACAAGGAGAAGCCGGTGGGCGTCATCGTCCAGTTCGGCGGCCAGACGCCGCTGAAGCTGGCTCGTGAGCTGGAAGCGGCAGGCGTGCCGATCATCGGTACCACGCCGGATGCCATCGACCGCGCCGAAGACCGCGAGCGCTTCCAGGTGATGATCGACAAGCTCGGCCTGAAGCAGCCGCCCAACGCCACGGCCCGCAGCTTCGAAGAAGCCTTCACCAGGGCCGAGAAGATCGGCTACCCGCTGGTCGTGCGTCCCAGCTATGTACTGGGTGGCCGTGCCATGGAGATCGTCTACGACGCCTCCGAGCTCGAAAACTACATGACCAACGCGGTCAAGGTCTCCAACGACTCGCCGGTACTGCTGGATCACTTCCTCAGCGCGGCAGTGGAAGTGGACATCGACGCGGTCTCCGATGGTCATCAGGTGGTCATCGGCGGCATCATGCAGCACGTCGAGCAGGCAGGCGTTCACTCTGGCGACTCTGCCTGTGCGCTGCCACCCTACTCGCTGCCCACCGACGTGCAGGACGAGATGCGCGCACAGGTCAAGAAAATGGCCGTCGAGCTGGGCGTGAAAGGCCTGATGAACGTACAGCTGGCCTGGCAGGATGGCGAGATCTACGTGATCGAGGTCAACCCGCGTGCTTCGCGTACCGTGCCTTTCGTTTCCAAGTGCATCGGCACCTCGCTGGCGCAGATTGCCGCCCGCTGCATGGCCGGCAAGACTCTGGTGGAACAGGGCTTCGAGCGTGAAATCGTGCCGCACTTCTATAGCGTCAAGGAGGCCGTTTTCCCGTTCAACAAGTTCCAGGGCGTGGACCCGATCCTCTCGCCGGAAATGAAGTCCACCGGTGAAGTCATGGGCTCCGGCGATACCTTCGCCGAAGCCTTCTTCAAGGCGCAGCTGGGCGCGGGTGAGGCGATTCCGGCGCTGGAAGGCGACCGCAAGGCATTCCTGTCGGTGCGCGAGCCGGACAAACAGGGGATTATCGAAGTGGCCCGTTCTCTGCTAACATTGGGCTTCACGCTATGTGCAACACGCGGTACCGCTGCGGCCCTCGAAGCCGCCGGGCTGCCCGTGGAGCACGTCAACAAAGTCAATGAAGGCCGTCCCCATATCGTCGATCTGCTGAAGAACGACGAAATCGCCTACATCGTGAATACCACCGAAGGTCGTCAGGCAATCAACGACTCTTCGATCATTCGCCGTACTGCTCTCGCGCGCAAGGTGCCCTATGCGACTACCTTGGCGGGCGCTAATGCTGTTTGCATGGCGGTGGAGTACGGTAGGGAGATTACGGTGCGGCGCCTTCAGGATCTGCACGCAGGAGCAACGCAATGAACAAGGTCCCGATGACGGTTGCGGGAGAGAAGAGCCTTCGCGATGAGCTCAACCATCTGAAGAGCGAAGCTCGCCCTCAGGTGATTGCCGCCATCGCCGAAGCGCGTGAGCACGGCGACCTCAAGGAGAACGCCGAGTACCACGCTGCGCGCGAACAGCAAGGCTTCATCGAAGGCCGTATTCAGGAAATCGAGAGCAAACTCTCCGGTGCCCAGGTGATCGACGTCACCAGGCTGCCGAAAACCGGCAAGGTGATCTTTGGCGTCACCGTGTCACTGCTGAACCTGGACAGCGACGCCAGCGTGACGTACCGCATCGTGGGTGAAGACGAAGCGGACATCAAGGCCGGGCGCATTTCCGTGACATCGCCCATTGCCCGCGCGCTGATTGGCAAGGAAGAGGGCGACGTGGTGGTGGTGAAAACCCCCGGTGGCGACGTGGAGTACGAAATCGAGAGCGTCGAGCACCTTTGATCACGTTCCGCTAGCGCCATGAAAAAGGCCCGGTGCAGTTTCCTGCATCGGGCCTTTTCGTCTGGCGCTGTTTGATGATGGGCGCCAGATCCGCTCAGCCAAGCGTCCGCTCAGCCAAACGGTCCTGCGTCAGTGCCGCCCGTGGTGGTTCTCGAAGCGGGTCACGTTGGATAGCTTGGGGTTGGCCTTGGGGTTGCGACGGTACAGCAGCGCCATCTTGCCGATGGTTTGCACCAGCTCGGCCTTGCTGTCAGCCAGCAGCTCGTTGATCATCGCGGCGCGATCATCCCGCTCGGGCAGGGCGAGCTTCACTTTGATCAGCTCGTGGTCGTTGAGCGCGCGGCTGAGTTCTGCGAGCAGGTTTTCGGAGACGCCGTTCTCAGAAACGGTGACCACGGGGTTCAAATGGTGGCCAATGCTACGAAATGCTTTCTTTTGTGCCTGTGACAAGCTCATGGTATCTTGCGGTATCCCGGTTAGCGCTTAACGTTCCATCTTACGGTGAAATGCCGTCAAGTGAAAGCAATCCCGTCAATGCGCCCATCTCTTATTCCAGCGTCAGATGCCCCTATGCAGCAAAAGCCTCCAAGCCGTAAACATTCAGTGAGCAAAACCAGCAACAACTGGAAGAAAGAACATTTCGACGACCAGTACGTGAAACAGAGCTGGCAGGATGGCTATCGCTCCCGGGCAAGCTACAAGCTGCTGGAGCTGGATGAGAAGGACAAGCTGTTTCGCAATGGCATGACGGTGATCGACCTGGGTGCAGCGCCTGGCGGATGGAGTCAGGTCGCCGCCGAGAAGGTTGGCCCGGAAGGTGTCGTGATCGCCTCCGACATTCTGGAGATGGACGCCCTGGCAGGGGTCGACTTCATTCAGGGCGACTTTACCGAAGAGCGTGTACTCAATGCGATTCTCGAGCGGTTGGGAAATCGACCGGTAGACCTTGTTATGTCCGACATGGCCCCCAATATGAGTGGTATGGCCGCCATCGACCAGCCACAGGCCATGTACCTTGTCGAGCTTGCTCTGGAGCTGGCGCGTGAAACGCTCTCGCCCAAGGGGCGTTTTCTGGTCAAAGTGTTTCAGGGGGAGGGCTTCGACACCTATTTGAAGGAGCTGCGCGGCAGCTTTCAGCGCGTCGTGACCCGTAAGCCGGATGCTTCACGGGCCCGTTCACGAGAAGTCTATTTTCTGGCCGAAGGCTTTCGCGGTTAGCAAGTGACCGCGTGCATGGCCACAATAGCGACGATTTATCACCACGATTGCCAGACAGGCAGGCGTAAGGTGTGTCACATTATGCACATTGGACGAGCGTGACACAGATGGCCCAGGGCGTTATGCGCTTTGGCAATGGTTGAACGTTAAACTCTAGTGTAAGGTCTGAGTACTAACGGTTAACTGACGGATTCTTGTAATGAGGGTAGCCCCTTGAACGATATGGCGAAGAACCTGATTCTGTGGTTGGTCATCGCGGCCGTTCTGCTGACAGTGTTCAACAATTTCAGTACGGAAAGCGCGCCGCAAACCACCAACTACTCCCAGTTTGTGCAGCAGGTGCAAAATCAGCAGATCCGCAGCGTCACCATCGATGGGTATACCATCACCGGTGAGCGGACCGATGGTTCGCAGTTTCAGACCATCCGCCCTGCCGCAGAAGATCCCAAGCTGATCGACGACCTGCTGAGCAACAATGTCACGGTGGTCGGCAAGGCGCCGGAGCAGCAAAGCATCTGGACGCGGCTGCTGATTGCCAGTTTCCCGATCCTGCTGATCCTGGCGATCTTCATGTTCTTCATGCGCCAGATGCAAGGCGGTGCCGGTGGCGGCAAGGGTGGCCCGATGAGCTTCGGCAAGTCGAAGGCCAAGCTGCTCTCGCAAGACCAGATCAAGACCACCTTTGCTGACGTGGCGGGCTGTGACGAGGCCAAGGAAGAGGTGGAAGAGCTGGTCGACTTCCTGCGCGACCCCACCAAATTCCAGCGTCTGGGGGGCACCATTCCCCGTGGCGTGCTGATGGTCGGTCCTCCCGGTACCGGTAAGACGCTGCTGGCCAAGTCCATTGCCGGTGAGGCCAAGGTACCGTTCTTCTCCATCTCGGGTTCCGACTTCGTCGAGATGTTCGTGGGCGTGGGTGCGTCCCGCGTGCGCGATATGTTCGAGCAGGCCAAGAAGCAGGCGCCCTGCATCATCTTCATCGACGAAATCGATGCCGTAGGTCGCTCGCGCGGCACTGGCATGGGCGGCGGTAACGATGAGCGCGAGCAGACGCTGAACCAGCTGCTGGTCGAAATGGACGGTTTCGAAGCCAACGAAGGCATCATCGTGATTGCGGCCACCAACCGTCCGGACGTACTCGACCCCGCGCTGCTGCGCCCGGGCCGCTTCGACCGCCAGGTAACCGTGGGCTTGCCGGATATCCGTGGCCGTGAGCATATTCTGGGTGTTCACCTGCGCAAGGTGCCGCTGGCCGATGACGTGAAGCCGCAACTGATTGCCCGTGGTACGCCTGGCTTCTCCGGTGCCGATCTGGCCAACCTGGTGAACGAGGCAGCCCTGTTTGCGGCGCGTCGTAACAAGCGCTTGGTAGGCATGGAAGAGCTTGAGCTGGCCAAGGACAAGATCATGATGGGCGCCGAGCGCAAATCCATGGTCATGTCCGATAAAGAGAAGCTCAATACCGCTTACCACGAGGCAGGTCACGCGATCATTGGTCTGGTCATGCCCGAGCACGACCCGGTCTACAAGGTCACGATTATTCCCCGTGGCCGCGCCCTGGGTGTGACGATGTTCCTGCCGGAAGAGGATCGTTACAGCCTGTCGCGCCAGCAGATCATCAGCCAGCTCTGCTCGCTGTTCGGTGGTCGTATTGCCGAAGAGATGACGCTTGGGCCCAACGGTGTCACCACGGGTGCTTCCAACGACATCAAGCGCGCCACGGAGCTGGCCCATAACATGGTGGCCAAGTGGGGCCTATCCGATGAAATGGGTCCGCTCATGTACGACGAGGACGAGTCTCACCAGTTCCTCGGTGGCCCGGGTCAGGGTGGCGGCAAGCTGAGGTCCGGCGAAACCACCACGCGCCTCGATAAGGAAGTGCGCAAGATCATCGACGAGTGCTACGAACAGGCTCGCCAGATTTTGCATGACAACCGCGACAAGCTGGATGCCATGGCCGAAGCGCTGATGAAGTACGAGACCATCGATGCGCATCAGCTGAAAGACATCATGGAAGGGCGTGACCCCCGCCCGCCGGAAGGCTGGGGTGACGGCGACTCGTCGGGTGGCGGCTCTCCGGTAGGTGGCGACAAGCCGGAAGCGAAGCCAGAAGAGCCTGAAGCCTCCTCGGAAGGCGATAGCGAAGAAGACGATGACGAGCCGCGTCGTCGCCCTTCGGACCCGTTGGGTGGTTCGGCGGGGTCTTGAGCCAAGCCATCACACCAGCCAGCAAAGGCGCCCCAGCGGGGCGCCTTTTTGTTATCCTGTGATCAATGACAGTGAATTTTTTTTTGATTTCAGGCGGCAACATGAACCCGAACGTTGACCCTATCTTGGCTCCGCACGTCCCGGAAGATGCCTTTCATCTGCGCTGCGGTCGCCATTCGCTCGATCTCTCGTTTCCCCGGGTGATGGGCATATTGAACGTCACCCCGGACTCGTTTTCCGACGGTGGCCAGCATGTGGCCCTCGATGATGCGCTGCGCCATGCCGAGCGCATGCTGGCGGAAGGAGCGGCGATGATCGATGTGGGGGGAGAGTCGACCCGCCCAGGTGCCACGCCGGTGTCCGAGCAGCAGGAGCTGGATCGGGTGGCCCCGGTGGTGGAGGCGCTGGTGCGTGAGCTGGATGCGCTGGTGTCGGTGGACACCAGCAGCGCTCTGGTCATGCGTGAGGTGAGCGCGCTGGGAGCGGGCATGATCAATGATGTGCGCGCTCTGGAGCGTGATGGCGCGCTGGCTGCGGCAGCCAGCAGTGGCCTACCGGTATGCCTGATGCATCGTCAGGGTGAGCCGCAGGATATGCAGCACTCGCCTGGCTACGATGTGCCGGTGGAGCAGGCCGTGGCGGCCTATCTGGCGGAGCGGATCGCTGCCTGCGAAGCAGTGGGGCTGCGTCGTCATCGGCTGCTGCTGGACCCCGGTTTTGGCTTTGGCAAAACCGTCGAGCATAACCTGCAGCTGTTGAAGCACATGGCCTCGCTGAATGAGTTGGGCTTGCCGCTGCTGGTGGGTATGTCGCGTAAGAGTATGATCGGTAAAGTGCTGGGCCGCCCTGTGGAAGAGCGCCTGGCGGGAGGGCTGGCGCTAGCCGCCATGGCAGTGGAGCGCGGAGCCAAGGTGATTCGGGTGCATGACGTTGGGCCCACGGTGGATGCCGTGAATATGGCCTGGGCCGTACTGCAAGAAGGCTGTGAGCCGCTCGTGAAGAAGGAGCTGTAACATGACGCGTCGTTATTTTGGCACCGACGGAATTCGTGGCACGGTAGGGCAAGCGCCCATTACGGCCGATTTCATGCTCAAGCTGGGCTGGGCCGCCGGGCAGGTGTTGCGTCGCGAAAAAGGCCGCACCCGGGTGTTGATCGGTAAGGATACGCGTATTTCCGGCTATATGTTCGAGTCGGCGCTGGAGGCGGGGCTGTCTGCTGCTGGGGTGGACGTGGCGCTGTTGGGGCCGATGCCCACGCCCGGTATTGCCTACCTGACGCGGACCTTCCGCGCGGATGCCGGGATCGTCATTTCGGCCTCGCACAACCCCTTCGATGACAACGGCATCAAGTTTTTCTCTGCCGAAGGCAAGAAGTTGCCCGATGAGATCGAAGACCGTATCGAAGCCATGCTGGAAGCGCCGCTGACCACGGCCGAGGCCGCGCAGCTGGGCAAGGCGACGCGTATCGACGATGCGGCGGGCCGCTATATCGAGTTCTGTAAATCCACGCTGCCGGACAGGCTGAGCCTGCATGGCCTGAAAGTGGTGCTGGATTGCGCTCATGGGGCCACTTACCATATCGCCCCCAGCGTATTCCGCGAGCTGGGGGCCGATGTCAGCGTGATTGGGGCGTCTCCCGACGGATTGAATATCAACCAACAGGTGGGGTCCACCCATCCCGCTGCGCTACGTGCCGCGGTCATTCAGCAAGGGGCCGATCTGGGCGTCGCCTTCGATGGCGACGGCGACCGTGTGCTGCTGGTGGATGCCGATGGCCGAGAAGTGGATGGCGATGACATCCTTTACCTGATCGCCCGTGACCGTTTCGAGCGTGGCCTGCTGGACGGTGGTGTGGTGGGCACCCTGATGAGCAATTTTGGGCTGGCCATGGCGCTGGAGCGGCTGGGTATTCCTTTCCAGCGTGCCAAGGTGGGCGACCGCTTCGTCATGGAGATGATGGCTGCCAACGGCTGGGAGCTGGGGGGCGAGGCTTCGGGGCATATCGTGTGTGGCCATGTGCAGAGCACCGGCGACGGCATCGTGTCCGCGCTGCAGGTGCTGGCCTTGATGGTTCGCGAGCAGAAACCGCTGCCTGCCCTGCTCAAGGGGCTCGAAAAAGTCCCCCAGTCGCTGGTCAACGTGCGGCTACCGGCCGGCTCCGATGCTCGCCAGGTGATGGCAGCTCCACCCTTGCAGGAAGCCGTGGCGGCGCTGGAAACCGAGTTGGGCGACCAGGGGCGCGTGCTGCTGCGCGCCTCGGGGACGGAGCCACTGATTCGGGTCATGGTAGAAGGCCGTGCCCATCTGGATGTCGACCGCCTGGCCAATCGGCTGGCTCAGGAGGTCCAGGCGCTGCTCGGTGACGACGCCAGCAAATAACGCAGGACGCGTCACAGCGGTTGTCTTGACAAGGCGGCTCCTATACCATTTCGCTCCACCTGGATTGAGGATTACCCATGCGCACGCCCTTGATTGCCGGTAACTGGAAAATGAACGGTTCGGCGGCATTGATCGAGTCGTTTGGTAAAACGTTTGCTTCCGCCACGCTACCGGAAGGTGTCGAGGTGGTGATTATTCCGCCCTTTCCTTACCTGGACATGGCGCGTCAGGCCTTTGGTGATACGCCGCTGAAGCTGGGGGCGCAAACGCTCAATCCTCAGCACGCCGGGGCGCATACCGGTGAAGTCAGTGGCCGCATGCTCAAGGAGTTTGGCGTTGGCTACGTGCTGGTGGGCCACTCCGAGCGCCGTCAGCTCTACCGTGAAAGCGACGAGCAGGTATTCAATCGCCTGGTGGCCGCTCTGGATGTCGGCTTGACGCCGATTCTATGTGTTGGTGAATCCCTTGAAGAGCGCGACGCCGGTCAGACCATGGATGTCGTGCTGCGCCAGGTGGGCTATGCCATGGCGCGACTGGAACCAGAGCAGCGTCGTCAGGTGGTGATTGCCTACGAGCCTGTTTGGGCCATTGGTACCGGGCGCACGGCCTCGCCGGAGCAGGCTCAGGAAGTCATGGCAGGTATTCGTGCCTACCAGGCAGGATTCGATGCGTCGCTGGCGGAGCAGTTGAAGCTGCTTTACGGCGGCAGCATGAATGCAAGTAATGCGGCAGAGCTGCTTGCTCAGCCGGATATCGACGGCGGTTTGGTGGGCGGTGCCTCGCTTAAAACCGACGATTTCTACGCCATTTGTCAGTCAGCAGGATAACGCCATGCAAGTTGCAATTCTTATGGTTCATGTGGTGATTGCGGTCGCCCTGGTAGTACTCATCCTGCTTCAGCAGGGTAAAGGCGCTGAAGCGGGGGCTGCCTTCGGTGGTGGCGCATCGCAAACGGTGTTTGGCTCACGGGGTAGCGGTAACTTCCTTTCTCGCACCACGGGTGTGCTGGCAGCCGGTTTCTTCGTCACCTCCATGGCGCTGGCGTACTTTGCCACCCAGGCGGGCCAGGCACCGGAAGCGGGGATTCCCGACGCACGCCTGATCGAGCAGCAGCGTAGCATCCCTACGCTTGACGACAGCCCTGCAAGTATGGATAATACCGCGCCAGTGCTCGAGGAAAGCGGAGAGTAATCAGCCGCCTTTTCTTTAGCCTCCCCTGATGCCGAAGTGGTGGAATTGGTAGACACGCTATCTTGAGGGGGTAGTGACCGTATGGTCGTGCGGGTTCAAGTCCCGCCTTCGGCACCATCTGTTTCGCTGGCTCGCCAGCTTCCCAGAGTATTTGCCAAAGAAAGTCAGGGTTGGCACCTGAGACGAAAACAGCACTTGACGTCAGTAGTTTAAGTGTCTATTATCGTCGACCTAGATTGATGCGGGGTGGAGCAGTCTGGTAGCTCGTCGGGCTCATAACCCGAAGGTCATCGGTTCAAATCCGGTCCCCGCTACCATTTATTTAGCAGCTTGTAGTGCCGTGAAGCAGTTCGCAATGTGCTTCGAGGCAGCGAAAAGATCGCAACATGTTGCTAAAATGGTATTACAGGTTTCTTTCGAAAAGCCCCTTCCTGTGAAGGGGCTTTTTGTTAGTAGCTTTTTTGCGAGCCAAGAGTGTCTCACGCGCGGACGTTGTTCAGTAGCCAGAGACACATTCCCAGGTAATGCCAATCAGCCTCCTGGCTTTTATCAAGACTCCTGGCCAGGCGCCTGATGCAACGGCTATAGGAGCTTTGTCTGTGGCCACAAAACACGCTGCGCTTCATGCGCTGATCGAACCCATCGTTGCCGCCATGGGCTTCGAGCTTTGGGGCATCGAGCATGTTTCCCAGGGCAAGCATTCGCGGCTGGTCATTTATATCGAGCGTGAGAGCGGCGTCAGCGTGGAAGACTGCGCCGATATCAGCCGTCAAGTCAGTGCCGTGATGGATGTGGAAGATCCGATTCCTGGCGAGTATCGCCTGGAGGTCTCGTCACCCGGTATGGCACGCCCCCTTTATTCTCTGGACCATTTCATCCGTTACCAGGGCCATCAGGTGGCGCTGAAGCTACGCCTCGCTTTCGATGGTCGGCGCAAGTTCCAGGGGCTGCTGGCTGGGGTCGAAGGGGATGAAGTGCTGCTGCAAATGGAAGGTGAGGAGTACTGCTTTCCCATTGAAAGCATTGACGCTGCGCACGTTGTCCCGCAGTTCGAAGAATAACGGGTGGCGGCTTCCGGTAGATGCCGGGTCGGCGCACAAAAGGACAGGTTTTCTGGCGAGGCATACGCATGAGTAAAGAAATCTTAATGGTCGTGGACGCGATCTCCAACGAAAAAGGCGTCCCCCGTGATGTAATTTTCGAAGCGGTAGAAGCCGCGCTGGCCAGCGCGTCGCGCAAGCGTTTCGAGCAGGAAGAAGCCAATGTGCGGGTGCGTATCGACCGTAAAACCGGCGACTACGACACCTTCCGCTACTGGACCGTCGTGGAAGACGATGAGTTCGAGACGCCCGACTACGAAATCAAGCAGAGCATCGCCGAGCAGCGGGATCCGCCGCTGGCGTTGGGCGATGTGGTCGAGCAGAAGATCGAAAACGCCATGTTTGGCCGCATTGCGGCACAAACTGCCAAGCAGGTCATCGTCCAAAAGGTGCGCGAAGCCGAGCGTGCCGAGGTCGTGCGTCAATACGCAGACCGTGAAGGCGAGCTGGTGGCCGGTATCGTCAAGAAAACCACCCGTGATGGCCTGATCATCGACCTGGGCGAGAACGCCGAAGCGTTCCTGCCGCGCAACGAGATGATTCACGGCGAGCGCTACCGCATGAACGAGCGAGTGCGTGCGCTGCTGGTCAAGGTGGACCCGGATGCCCGTGGTGCCCAGCTGCAGCTGTCGCGTACCTGCCCGGAGTTCATCATCGAGCTGTTCAAGATCGAGGTGCCGGAAATCGCCGAGCAGCTGATCGAAATCAAAGGGGCGGCTCGCGACCCCGGCTCTCGGGCCAAGATCGCGGTAAAAACCAACGACCGCCGTATCGACCCGGTGGGCGCTTGTGTGGGTATGCGTGGTTCGCGGGTGCAGGCGGTCTCTTCCGAACTGCAGAACGAGCGCGTCGATATCGTGCTGTGGGATGACAACCCGGCGCAACTGGTCATCAATGCCATGGCGCCTGCCGATGTGGCGTCTATTCTGGTGGACGAAGACGCCCATGCGATGGACGTGGCGGTCGCCCAGGACAACCTGGCCCAGGCCATTGGTCGCAGCGGCCAGAACGTGCGCCTGGCGTCCGAGTTGACCGGCTGGCGTATCAACGTCATGACCGAAGACGAGGCGGAATCCAAGCGCGAGCAGGAGATCGATAGCCTGGTGGACACGTTCGTTCAGCACCTGGAAGTGGACGAAGACGTTGCCCGCCTGCTGGTTGAAGAAGGGTTCACCACCCTGGAAGAAGTTGCCTACGTGCCGCTGGAAGAGATGCTCGAAATCGAAGAGTTCGATGAAGAGCTGGTGGAAGAGCTGCGTGCACGCGCAAAAGACGAGCTGCTGACGATGGCGATTGCCTCGGAAGAAGCGCTGGACGGTGCCCAACCAGCGGATGACCTGCTGGAAATGGACGGTATGGAGCGCCACCTGGCCTTCATTCTCGCCAGCCGCGGCATTGTCACAATGGAAGATCTCGCCGAGCAGTCTGTCGACGATCTGGTCGATATCGAGGAGTTGGACGAAGCGCGCGCAGCGGCACTGATCATGACTGCCCGTGCGCCCTGGTTCGAAACCGACGACACATCGGATTCGAACACACAGTAAACAGGTCACGGGCTGAGGAGGGTCACTATGTCGGATATGACAGTTAAAGATTTTGCAGTGAAGGTGGGCCGCGATGTGCCCCGCCTATTGGAACAGATGAAAGAAGCCGGTTTGCAGCACGCCTCGGAAAGCGACGCCGTGTCTGAAGAAGACAAGCAGACGCTGCTGAGCTTTCTGAAGAAGAGCCACGGCGGCAGCGACAACGAGCCGAGCAAGAACCGCATCACCCTGACGCGTAAAACCCGTAGCCGCATCAAGACCGGCGAGCGCGGTAAAACCATCGAAGTTCAGGTGCGCAAGAAGAAGACCTACGTCAAGCGTGAAGAAGAGAAGCCCAAGGCTGCCGAGCCCCAGCACTCTGGCCCGCGCCAGCTGGTAGGCGACATGGCCGAAGCGGAAGCCGAGCGCAAAGCGCAGGAAGCCCAAGCGGCGGAAGAGAAAGCCGTTGCCGCAAAAGCCAAGGCGGCTGAAGACGCTGCACGCAAAGCAGCGGAAGAGCAAGCCAAGGCCAAGGCGGCAGAAGTGCCGGACATCGCCGTGCCTGACCTGGAAATCGACGATGCACCGACGGGTGAAGACCTGCCGCCTGCACCGCCGAAGGAAGGTCGTACCGACCGTCGCACGGCACCGCCCAAGAAAACCGCTGCCAAGAAAAAAGGCCGCGACGATGACGACGATCGCGGTGATCGCGAAGAGCGCAAGCGTGGCGGTGGCGGCAAGAAGGTCAAGCGTGCCGAGCGCCGTGGTGGTCGTCGTGGCGGCGCCAGCCAGAGCGGCAACGGCAAGCACGGCTTCCAGAAGCCGACTCAGCCGATCGTGCGTGAAGTCTCGATCCCTGAATCGATCAGCGTTGCCGAGCTGGCCGACAAGATGTCGATCAAGGCCAACGAAGTCATCAAGGCCATGTTCACCATGGGCGCGGCGGTGACCATCAACCAGACCATCGACCAGGATACTGCGGCGATCGTCGTGGAAGAGATGGGTCACAAGGTCAAGCTGGTGAAGGATGACGCGCTGGAAACGGAAATGCTGGAAGGCATCTCCTACGAAGGTGAAGAGATCACCCGCTCACCCGTGGTGACCGTCATGGGTCACGTTGACCACGGTAAGACCTCGCTGCTGGACTACATTCGTCGTGCCAAGGTCGCCACCGGCGAAGCGGGCGGTATTACCCAGCACATCGGTGCTTACCACGTGGAAGACAACCACGGCGGTGTCACCTTCCTGGATACCCCCGGTCACGCGGCGTTTACCGCCATGCGTGCTCGTGGTGCCAAAGCCACCGACGTGGTCATCCTGGTCGTGGCTGCCGACGATGGCGTGATGCCGCAAACTGTTGAAGCGATCGAGCACTCCAAAGCGGCTGAAGTGCCCATGGTCGTGGCGGTGAACAAGATCGATAAAACGGGCGCGGACTTCGACCGCATTCGTAACGAGCTGTCACAGCACGGCGTGATCTCCGAAGAGTGGGGCGGTGACACTCAGTTTGTTCACGTGTCCGCCAAAACCGGCGAAGGCATGGAAGACCTGCTGGAAGCGATCCAGCTGGCCTCCGAAGTGCTTGAGCTGACGGCTGTTCCGTCGGCGCCTGGCAAAGGTGTCGTCGTCGAGTCTCGCCTGGACAAAGGCCGTGGCCCGGTGGCTACCGTGCTGGTTCAGAACGGTACGCTGAAGAAGGGCGATATCGTGCTGGCAGGCCTGCACTACGGTCGCGTTCGTGCGCTGACCAATGAGCTGGGTCAACAGGTCGATACCGCTGGCCCCGCCATGCCGGTCGAGATCCAGGGTCTCGACGGCACGCCGGATGCCGGTGACGACTTCATGGTCGTGGCCGACGAGAAGAAAGCCCGTGAAGTGGCCAACTTCCGTCAAGGCAAATACCGCGAAGTGCGCCTGGCGCGTCAGCAGAAAGCCAAGCTGGAGAACATGTTCAGCCAGATGGGCCAGGACGAAGTGGCCAAGGTCAACATCGTCCTCAAAGCCGACGTTCAGGGGTCACTGGAAGCCATCAAGGGCGCTCTGGAAGAGCTCTCCACCGACGAAGTGCAAGTGGCGGTGGTCTCCTCCGGCGTGGGTGGTATCACCGGAACCGACGCCAACCTGGCGCTGGCGTCTGAAGCCATTGTGGTCGGCTTCAACGTACGTGCCGATGCCGCAGCCCGTGAGATCATCGAGCGTGAAGGTCTGGATCTGCGCTACTACAGCGTCATCTACCAGCTGATCGACGAGGTCAAGCAGGCGATGAGCGGTATGCTTGCCCCCGAGTGGAAAGAAGAGATCGTGGGCGTGGCCGAAGTACGCGATGTCTTCCGCGCGCCGAAGATCGGTGCGGTGGCTGGCTGTATGGTCGTCGAAGGCACGGTTTCCCGCAGCAAGCGTATCCGCGTTCTGCGTGACAACGTGGTCATCTACGAAGGCGAACTCGAATCGCTGCGCCGCTTCAAGGACGACGTACAGGAAGTGCGTAACGGCATGGAGTGTGGCATCGGCGTGAAGAACTACAACGATGTTCAGGTCGGCGACAAGATCGAAGTCTTTGACCAAGTGAAGGTCGAGCGCAGCCTGTAAGGCAGCGAGGAGTCAACATGCGCGAATTCAAGCGTACCGACCGGGTAGCCGACCAGCTCCAGAAGGAGCTGGCGGTACTGATCCAGCGGGAAGTAAAAGACCCGCGTCTTGGCATGATCACGGTGAGCGGCGCTGCCGTCAGCCGTGACCTGGGCTACGCCGATATCTATGTCACCCTGCTGGGTGAACAGGAGCCCGAGCGTATCAAGGAAAACCTGCAGGTGCTCAAGCGCGCCTCGGGGTTTCTGAGAAGCCAGATTGCCAAGCGCATCAAGCTGCGCCACGTGCCCGAGCTGCGTTTTCATTACGATGAAAGCGTGGTGCGTGGCCAGCACCTCTCATCGCTGATCGACGAGGCGGTCTCTACCGACCGTGCCCGCCAATCAGATGACGAGGACGACACCGACGCCCAGGGTGAGGAGACGCGCTAATGGCTCGTCGCCGTCGCGGATTACCGGTGAATGGCGTGGTGCTGCTGGACAAGCCCAAGGGCATTTCCAGCAACCATGCACTCCAGCGTGTGCGCCGTCTGTTCGAGGCGCAGAAAGCCGGGCATACCGGCACGCTGGACCCCATGGCAACGGGCTTGCTGCCCATTTGCCTGGGGGAAGCCACCAAGTTTTCCGCACACCTGCTGGAAGCCGACAAGATGTATCGCACCCGGGTCGAACTGGGCGTGATCACCGACACCGGCGATGCCGAGGGTAACGTCATCGAGCGGCGTGAGGTGCCAAGCCTCACCGCCGAGGATGTGGAGGCCGTGCTGGTCCGCTTTCGTGGCGAGATCGACCAGGTGCCGCCCATGTATTCGGCGTTGAAGCACCAGGGCAAGAAGCTCTACGAGCTGGCGCGCGAGGGCAAGCAGGTTGAACGTGCAGCACGGCGGGTTAGCGTGTATGATGCGCGCCTGCTGGCGTTCGAGGG
This sequence comes from Halomonas sp. 141, assembly GCF_002810305.1. Classification (NCBI taxonomy): domain Bacteria; kingdom Pseudomonadati; phylum Pseudomonadota; class Gammaproteobacteria; order Oceanospirillales; family Halomonadaceae; genus Halomonas; species Halomonas sp. 141. The sequence goes on along the minus strand of NZ_PINZ01000045.1, from coordinate 3,495 downwards.
TCATGCCTTCGAGCTGGAAGTCAGTTGCAGCAAGGGAACCTACATCCGAACCCTGGCCGAAGACATTGGCCTGGCGCTGGGGTGTGGTGCCCACATCAGTCAACTGCGCAGGCTCAAGACCGGCCCCTTCGGTGGCGACGCCATGTGGACCCTGGAGGCGCTGGAAGCGCTGGCAAGTCAGGCCCATCGCGAGGCGGAACTGATGCCCGTCGATGTGCTGGTGGATCATCTGCCATCGCTCAGCGTGGACGATGCTGCCTATGACAGGCTGGCCCACGGGCAGTCGGTGCAGCTGGCCAGTGGCGAGTTGGCAGCAGATGCGCTGGCACGACTTTATCACGCCGAGACCTTTATCGGTCTTGGCGTTGTAAAAGGGCCGCAGGAAGTGGCTCCCAAGCGACTGTTGAGTACGGTCGCTCGTTCGTAATTTCGCCGTGAAAACGTTGCAAGGATGCGGCGATTTGCGCGAAAATAGTAGCTTGAGACTGCAAATATGCGTGGTCTCACCCATTCATTTTTAGGCATATTGCTTACTGGAGAGACAGATGGCATTAACCGCTGAGAAAAAGGCCGAAATCGTCAACGAATACGGCCGCGGCGACAACGACACCGGTTCCCCTGAAGTGCAGGTTGCACTGCTGAGCGCCAACATCAATGGCCTGCAGGACCACTTCAAGACCAACAAGCAGGATCACCACTCTCGTCGTGGTCTGATCCGCATGGTAAACCAGCGTCGTAAGCTGCTGGACTACCTGAAGCGTAAGGATTTCGAGCGCTATCAGTCTCTGATCCAGAAACTGGGTCTGCGTCGCTAAGCAGTCACGGCAACGATTCAAAACGGGCAGCTCCTTGCGAGCTGCCCGTTTTTTTGTTTGAGGTAGCCGTCAGCCGCGTCAACGCCTAGAATGGTGGCGAGTCAAAACGACCCAAGCGAAAAGACAAGTAGCTATTAATGTTAAAGGAAGTCGCCGTGAATCCGGTCAAGAAAACGTTCCAATACGGTCGTAGCACCGTCACCCTCGAAACTGGGCGTATCGCTCGCCAAGCCACTGGTGCCGTCATGGTCACCATGGACGAGACCGTCGTACTGTGTACGGTGGTGGCGAAGAAAGACGTCAATCCCGCCCAATCCTTCTTCCCGCTCTCGGTGCACTACCAGGAAAAGACCTACGCGGTCGGCAAGATTCCTGGCGGCTTCTTCAAGCGTGAAGGTCGCCCCACCGAGAAAGAGACCCTCACGTCACGGCTGATCGACCGCCCCATTCGCCCGCTGTTCCCCAAGGGCTTCATGAACGAAGTGCAGGTGATCTGTACCGTTCTGTCGACTGACCGCAACCATGATCCGGATATTGCGGCCATGCTGGGCACCTCGGCAGCGCTGAGCATCTCAGGCGTTCCGTTCAATGGCCCGATTGGCGCTGCGCGCGTGGGCTTCAACGAAGAGCAGGGCTACTTCCTGAACCCCACCGTCGAAGAGCTGACCACCTCCGAGCTGGACATGGTGGTGGCCGGTACCGAAAACGCCGTGCTGATGGTGGAGTCGGAAGCTCAGGAACTGCTGGAAGACGAAATGCTGGGGGCCGTACTGTTCGGCCACCAGGAGATGCAGGTGGCGGTCAACGCCATCAAGGAACTGGCCGCTGAAGCAGGCAAGCCGCGCTGGGACTGGCAGCCGCCCGCCGAAAACGTGGCGCTGAAAACCGCCATGGCCGACGCGTTCGAAGCTAAAGTGGGCGATGCGTACCGCATTACCGACAAGATGGCGCGTCAGGATGCGCTGGCCGAGCTGAAAGAGGCTGCTTTGGCCCAGCTGGTGGCTGAAGAAGGTGACTCCTCGGAAGGCAAGTTCAGTGCCGATGACGTCAAGGGGGCCTTTGCGGCGCTGGAGAAGCGCGTGGTGCGCTCTCGCGTCGTCAAGGGCGAGCCGCGCATCGACGGCCGCGACAACGTCACCGTGCGCCCGCTGGCCATCGAAGTCGGTGTGCTGCCCAAGACTCACGGATCGGCCATCTTCACCCGTGGTGAAACCCAGGCCATCGCCGTGGCGACACTGGGCACGCTGCGCGACTCGCAGCTGATCGAGTCGCTGGAAGGCGAGCGTAAAGACCGCTTCATGCTGCACTACAACTTCCCTCCCTACTCGGTGGGTGAAGCAGGCTTCATGGGTGGCCCGAAGCGTCGTGAAATCGGTCACGGCCGTTTGGCTCGTCGTGGCGTCCAGGCCATGCTGCCCTCCGAAGAAGATTTCCCCTACACCATCCGCGTGGTGTCGGAAATCACCGAATCCAATGGTTCCAGCTCCATGGCCTCGGTCTGTGGCTCCTCGCTGGCGCTGATGGACGCAGGCGTTCCGCTGAAAGCCCCGGTGGCGGGTATTGCCATGGGTCTCGTCAAGGACGACGACGGCTACGCGGTCCTGACCGACATCCTGGGTGACGAAGACCATCTGGGCGACATGGACTTCAAGGTAGCGGGTTCTGAAGAGGGTGTTACGGCCCTGCAGATGGACATCAAGATCGAAGGCATCAACGAAGAGATCATGGAAACCGCGCTGCAGCAGGCTCACGATGCGCGTATCGGTATCCTGGCGCAGATGAACGCCGTGATCAGCCAAAGCCGTACCGACGTCTCCGAGAATGCGCCTTCCATGGCCACCATCAAGATCGATCCGGACAAGATCCGTGACGTCATCGGCAAGGGCGGCGCTACCATCCGCAAGATTTGCGAAGACACCGGCGCGTCCATCGACCTCGATGACGACGGCACCGTGCGCATCTATGCCGAAGACAAGGCCGCGGCCAAGAAGGCCATCGATACCGTACTGGCCATCACGGCAGAAGCGGAAATCGGCAAGCTCTACCAGGGCAAGGTCGTGCGCATCGCCGACTTCGGTGCTTTCGTGAACATCATGCCGGGTACCGATGGCCTGGTGCATATCTCGCAAATCGTCGCCGAGCGCGTCAACAACGTGCGCGATTTCCTCAACGAAGGTGACGACGTCGTCGTGAAGGTGCTGGATATCGACAACCGCAACCGCGTGAAGCTCTCGATCAAAGAGATCACCGAGGAAGAGAAGGCCGCGTTTGCCGCTGCCGAGGCGGATATCGCAGGCTAATCGGCCACCCGCGTATGACCACCGCCCCTGCAGCCCCTGGCTGTGGGGGCGGTGTCGTTTGGTAGCCCCGCATATTTGAAGCCCCACGTATTTTGATAGTAACTATTCAGGTGGCTGCGGATGGGATATCGCCAACCACCTGATTTTTCTGGTATAGTGTGCCTAATCCTTCGGCATATCTATGCGGTGATATGACCATCAGCGATATCAACGTCGACGAGGCCCTGGAGCGGGTCCGGCAGCAGCTCAAGGAAGACCAGACGGTCTCGCCGTCGCTGCGTGCCGCCATCGATGTGCTGATGCTGCTGGTCAAGCTCATGGCCGATCGCCTGGCCACCAGTAGCCGCAACAGCAGCAAGCCACCGTCCCAGGATCCCAAT
>NZ_PINZ01000044.1:0-25955 GCF_002810305.1 Halomonas sp. 141 | reverse complement strand
ATTGGGATCCTGGGACGGTGGCTTGCTGCTGTTGCGGCTACTGGTGGCCAGGCGATCGGCCATGAGCTTGACCAGCAACATCAGCACATCGATGGCCGCACGCAGCGACGGAGAGACCGTCTGGTCTTCCTTGAGCTGCTGTCGGACCCGCTCCAGAGCCTCGTCGACGTTGATATCGCTGATGGTCATGTCACCGCATAGATATGCCGAAGGATTAGGCACACTATGCCAGAAAAATCAGGTGGTTGTCGACAGGCTATCCGCAACCACCTGAATAGTTACTAGCCACTTAAATAGCGCCGACGATAATCGCCGGGCGTCACCCCCACTACCCTCTTGAATGCGGTCGTGAAATAGCTGGCGTGGCGATACCCTACCCGCTCGGCGATCTCGGCGACGCTCAGGTCGGTGGCGATCAGCAGTGACTGAGCCTCGCCGATCCGGCGTCGGATTAAGTAGTAGATTGGTGAGCAGCCTACGGTGGCCTTAAAGCGGTGCGCGAGATGGAAGTGGCTGACCTTGAAGCGCTTGGCGATGGCTTGCAAATCGAGCTCCTCGGAATAGCGCTCGTCTATGTAGCGCCGCACCTCCTGGCCGAGGTCGTAGCCGGGCATGTCGAGGTACGGCTCCGGCCGCTCGAGCAGCCGTCCCACAATCTGTACCAATGCCTGCAGTAGGTGGTGGCATGTCTCGGCGGCACCATCCTGCCCCACCTGATCGTAGAGCAACTGCATCATGCCCTCTAAGGCGTCATGCTGCTCTCCACTGGCTAGGACTGGGCATCCCTGCTCGGACACCAGATAATTGGCCGGCAACCCCCTGAGCTTCAGCCCACGGAAGCCACAACAGTAGGCGGTGATGCCGACCTCAGGCCGGGCAGACTCATCGTGCAGGACACCGCTGTTATAGATAAGCACGTCGCCTTTGTGGGTCTGGTACTCGTGTCCGCCGATGATATGCGTGCCTTGGCCTTCGCGAATGAAGACGATCTCGGTACGGTCGTCATGGCGGTGCATCGCGCGGGGCATTGCGCTCTGGCTGCCCTCGGCCTTGCACATGTAGAGCAGTTCGGCCGGGTGCTCCACTACCAGAGGTCCACGAGTGCTAGGATTCATGAAACGCTGAATCACGCTGCCCCTCCGCAATGGCGACGTTCACATTTCATCTTCGCCTACTCTCGGCGTTACATGCCAGCACGTTGGAGCTTGCCATCGGGCCATTGAGAGTCGTTAGACATAGTCGACCCAGACCGCTCCGGCATCGGCGGATCGCACGCAGTTCTCCACCCATCGCACGCCCTCCACGCCAGCATCGATATCGGGTATCCCTAGCGCCTTGACAGCCTCGATGTCGCCTCGATCCTGTGCTTCCATGGCCAACGCGAAGCGGTAGTAGAGGTTGGACCAGGCCTCAAACAGCCCCTCGGGATGCCCTGCACCGATCCGATCGTCCTCCAGCGCCTGGGGATAGAGGTAGTCCATGCCGCGCTCCAGAATCCGCACCGGTTCTCCCTGGACCTCGTAGCGTAGCTGGTTAGGATGCTCGTCCCACCACTCGACGCTGGCCTGGGAGCCGATGACCCGCACCTTTTGGCCGTGCATGGAGCCGGCATTCACTGCCGAGGTCCAGAGGTGGCCCATGACGCCCCCCTCGTACTCCATCAGCACGTAGGCATTGTCTTCCAGCGGTGCCCTACTCGACACGAAGCTCTGACGTGAACACAGCAATCGCTTGATGCGCAGCTCCGGCAGCATTATTTCGGCGATGTAATAGGGGTGGGTCGCCAGGTCGCCCAGCACATAGCTGGGCCCAGCATGGCGCGGATCGACCCGCCAGCGGGTGCCTGGGTTGTTCTGCTCGACGGCCTCGCTGTGGAAGCCATGGGCAAACTGCATGTGGACCATGCGGATCTCGCCGAGGTCTCCGTTGGCGATCATCTCCCGCGCTTGGCGGATCAACTGATGCCCGGCGTAGCCATAGGTCACGCCGACGATGCGTCGCCGCTCCTGGGCCAGGGCACGAAGTTCCTCGGCCTCATCCACGCTGAAGCAAAGCGGCTTCTCGCAGACCACGTGCAGCCCGGCCTCCAGCGCCGCCTTGCAGATGGCGAAGTGAGTGCTGTTGGGCGTTGCGATGGAAACCGCCTGAATCCCGTCCTTGCGCTTGGCTTCCTCGGCAAACAGCGTCTGGTAGTCAGCGTAGCAACGCTCGGGATCCACCCGCAGCGATTCGCCGAACTCGCGGCCCTGAGCCGGGTCGATGTCAAAGGCACCGGCCACAAGTTGGAAACTGTTGTCGCGCAGCGCCGCACAGCGGTGGCTATAGCCGATCTGGCTGCCGCGGCCGCCGCCCACCATCGCCCAGCGAATCGGGGCTGCAACTTTCAGGTCACCCTGGATCATTGTCATGTCTCCTGTGTTAGAGGCTGGCTTGGAAGCCCTGACGCTTCAGATACTCGAGACTCGCCGTGACATCAGCGAGGCTGCCCTGGGCATCGCGAGGGTCGCGTTCCTGTTCGATGGTGATATAGCCTTGGTAATCGATCTCCTGGAGCAGGCGTTGGATTGCATCGTAATCCACGATGCCTTCGCCGATGGGGCACATCACCCCTTGAGCACAGGCATCGAAGAAATCCACCTGTCGGGCCATGACATCATCGAAGACCGTCGGCTCGATATCCTTGAAGTGCAGGTAGTCCATGCGCGCGGCGTTTTCGCGGATCCAGGTCACGGGATCCATGCCGGAGTAGTAGAGGTGGCCTGTATCCAGGCACAGCCCGGCGGTTTCGTAGGGGATATCCGCCATCAGTCGCAGGATCTCGTCCTCGAACTCGATGTAGCCACCGGCATGTGGATGGATGACGGCGCGAATGCCGTACTCCCTGCTGGCCAGCTCGGCGATGGTGCGGATATGTTCCATCAGTGTGTCCCACTGCGCATCGTCGAGTCGCGGCGCCTTGTCGGGATGTCCCGCGTAGCGGCTGCGCTCGGCGTGCACGTAGTCGATCACCACCAGGTAGGGCGCCGGGTGGTGCTGACCCGGCTCGCGGGGGAGTTCCGGCAGCTGCTTGAGAAAAGCACAGATTTCATGAGTCTGGCGGATTAGGCTGTCACGATTAGCCGGATCAACCAGGTCATCGAAGATGGTTCCGGCAACGACCTTCAGGCCACGCTCATCCAAGGCCTGGCCGAGCCGTGCGCGGTCTAGGGGCAGGTAGCCGTAGGGTCCGAGTTCCAAGCCTTGATAGCCTGCCTGGGCGGCCTCGTCCAAGACCTTCTGCCAAGGCGGCAGATGGGGGTTGTTGACGTCGTCGACACCCCAGCAGCAAGGTGCGCTGGCGATTCGCATGTTCATCTAGGTGACTCCGCTGGCTGTTGTCATTGGTAGCGGGCTCCGGCCCGACCGCCTCCATTACAGCAATTCTGCTGCCAGCCAGATGTCACTTTTTTGCTTTTTTATCTACCAGCCGGAAGAGGCGCTGTCCTTCAAATCGTCTCAATGGCGAGATTTGGTTGATAAGGCGGGGTTGACTCAGGCGCTAGGCTTCATTTTCTTGCGCTTTTAGTAACCTTTAACGCCGTTACCGGTCAGGTCGCCCATCCATGACAAATGCCAGGCCCCGGATTTTCGAATCCGGGGCCTGGTGTCATGGGCAAGGAAAATCGCCTCAGTTGCGCCCGACGTACTCGCCCAGATTATCAGGCGTCACCAGTTCGAAGGGGATCCACACGGCGCTTTCGACTTCCTCACCGTAGATCAGCTGGCGGATCGTATCGATGGCTCCCTCTCCCTGGGCGGCACCGTTTTGGAAGACAGTCACATCGAGCTCCCCAGCTTGCATGGCCGCTAATGCATCCGAGGTGGCATCTATCCCTGCTACTACTACCTGATCTAAATCATAGCTGACACTCTTAAGCGCCTGGATCGCACCGATGGCCATCTCATCGTTATTAGCGATGACCGCATCGAACTCAATGCCCGAGGTCAGCCAGTTGCTCATCAAATCATTAGCCTCAATACGCTGGAAATCTGCATCCTGCTGCTGCACGACCTCCAGCCCGCTGCATTCAGGGGTGGCGATAACGTCATGGATGTCCTGAGTGCGGACCTGAGCAGCGTTGTCACCCAGCGTCCCCATCATGACCAGCACCCGTCCCGTCCCACCCAGCAGGCGGCAGACCTCCTGAGTCTGTAGAGTGCCGGACTCAAGCTCATTGGAGCCCACGAATGCCTGGTTGTCGGGTAGCGAGTCGATATCGAAGGGCTGACGATTGACGTATACCAGAGGGATGCCAGCCTGTTGAGCGGCACGACTCAAAATCTGGGTAGACTCCGAGTGCACCGGATTGACGATAATGCCGTCGACGCCAGAGGCAATGAAGTTCTGCACATGGCTGAGCTGGCGATCGATGTCATTTCGGGCATCCTCGATCTGCACGTCGATTCCCTGCGCTTCAGCAGCCCCCTCGAGGCTCTCGCGAAGGCCAATGATGAATCGTTCGTTAAGGTTGAAGAAACTGACACCAATCTTAAGCTCTTCGGCCAGCGCCGGAGCGCTCATCAAGGCAGCAGCAAGTGGGATCAAGTAACGGCTTTTCATGAGTTTATCCTTTGTAATTATCTTGGATAGCGTTGTGACCTATCGGCTGATAGTCTGCTTGAGCGCATCAATGGATGACTGGATGCCCGCCTCGGTGGACATGGTGAAGTCCTCCATCTCCAGGCTGACCCAGTCGTTGTAGCCCGTCATACGCACCACAGAGAAAAACTCCTTCCACCACAGCAGGTCGTGGCCGGCACCGACAGCGACATAGTTCCAGGCGCGGTTGGCTACGTCGGTGACCTCCCTCAGCTCAAGCAGGCCGTTGACGTCGGCCAACCCGCGCTCGATGCGGGTATCCTTGCCGTGGACATGGTGGATGGCCTCGCCCAGGGCCCGGGCACCGGCGATCGGGCAGGCCCCTTTCCAGAATAGATGTGACGGATCGAGGTTCATGCCGACCATCGGCCCCACTTCGTTACGCAGGCGGAACAGGGTCTCGGGGTTCCACACCAGCATCGCCGAGAAATTCTCCAGTGCGATCTTCTCGACGCCCACTTCTTGGCTGAGATTCACCAGACGATGCCAGTAGGGGAAGGCGCAATCCTCCCACTGGTAGCGGTCGCGTTCGGGCATCTCCTCCGGCCAGCTCTTGGTATAGACCAGCCAGTTCGGCACGCTGTCGCCCGGCGCGGCAGCCGGCAGACCGGACATGGTCACGATCTTCTTGACGCCGATCTCGCCGGCCAGGCGAAAGGTCTGTTCGATCTCCTTGCGGTGACGCTCGCCCAGCGCACCTGGATCGAGCGGGTTGCCCGAGCAGTTGAGGGCGGCAATCTCGAGCCCGCGGGCCTCGATCTCTTTCAGTCTCTGCTTCAGCAAGCCCTTGTCTGCCAGCAATTCATCGGCGCGGAAATGCGGTGCCGGCGACCAGCCGCCACCGGTCATCTCGATGCCCTCGACACCCAGGGCCACGCATTTATCGAGCATCTCGGTAAAGGAGAGGTCGCCCATCACGTCGGTACAAATGGAAAGCTTCATCGTGGTGGTCTCCTGTCTTAGTGGAAATCGACCCAGGCTGAGCCTGCGTCGGCGGAACGGACACAGTTCTCCAGCCAGCGTACCCCTTCGGTACCGGCCGCGATGCCCGGGTAGTGATGGGTCTTCAGGAATGCGTCGTCTCCACGCTGCCTGGCGTCGATGGCCTGGGCGATCCACAGATAGATGTTGGCCCAGCTGTCACCAAGCCCTTCGGTGTGCAGCGCCCCCATGCGATCAATGGCTAGGCTTTCCTCCTCGAGGTAGGGCATGCCATGGTGCAGGGTGCGAGGCGGCTCGCCCTGCACTTCGTAGATCAGTTGGTCGGGATGGGCATCAGTCCACTCGAGTGAGGCGCGGGAGCCCACGAAACGGTAGCGCTGAGACCCCATGTGGCCGGCATTCACCGATGAGACCCACAGACGGCCTCGAGCGCCATTATCGTAGTGGGTCAACACGGTGGCATGGTCCTCGAGCGGCTCGCGGGTGGGAATGAAGGCCTTGCGGTCGCAGAGCAGTTTCTCGATCTTCATGTGCGGCAGCACCACCTCGGAGAGGTAGTAGAGGTGCGTGCCGATATCACCCAGCACGAAGGTGGGGCCGGCGGTCTTCGGGTTGGTGCGCCATTTCACGGCATCGCCCGCGTCCGTATCGTCGCCCGAGTTGAAGCCATGGGTGTATTGCATGTCGACGATACGGATATCGCCCAGCATGCCTTTCTTGACCATGGCGGCCATCTGGTGAACCAGCGGGTGACCGCTGAAGCCGTAGGTGACCCCAACGATCAGCCCCTTGTCCTCGGCCAGTCTCGCCACCTCGTCGCATTCGGCGACGGTAAAGAACAGTGGCTTCTCACAGATCACGTGTAGGCCAGCTTCCAGGCATGCCTTGGTGATCTCGTAGTGGGTGAAATTGGGGGTGGCGATCGACACTACTTCGACGCCGTCGTCACGCTCGGCTTCACCGGTTATGAGATCCTGATAGGTCGCGTAGCAGCGATCCTCGACCATACCCAGTTGGGTGCCGAAGTCGCGTCCGCGTTCTGCGTCCAGGTCGAAAGCGCCGGCTACCAGTTGGTAGGCTGTATTGTCGCGCAAGGCGCCGGTGCGGTGCTTGTAGCCAACCTGGCCGGTGCGGCCGCCGCCCACCATGCCCCAACGCAGGGGGCGTTCGATCGTCTTCTCGCCGTTCAGCATGGCAATGCTCCTCTAGTGAATTGTTTTGATTAGCCTACTTCCAGCCGCCTTCTCGCTTGTTCGCAACACAATGCAACCGGGTGCAAAATGCGGCAAAAAAATTGATGGCTTCATGCCATCAGCGTCAGGCGAGGTTCTATCTGCTAGTATCGGAACAGGTTTTGCACCCGGTTGCACATAGACTAGAATGGAACAAAAATTCCGTCAAGGCGAGATAATGATCAAAAAGTCTAAAGGCATGGAGGAGGCAGGTGGTAATCACAAGGTGACCGCCAGCGATGTAGCTCGACGGGCCGGTGTCTCCAAGTGGACCGTCTCGCGGGCCTTTACCGAGGGCGCCTCCATTTCTCCCAAGTCTCGCGAGAAGGTTCTGCAAGCAGCGGCGGAGCTGGGCTATCGGCCCAATCTGCTGGCCCGCGGCCTGACCAAGCGCCAGACGCGCATCGTGGGTCTGGTCGTGGACGAAATGGATAACCCCAACTTGTTGGGCCTGCTGAAGGAAACCAGTCTGCAGCTGCAGAGGCGGGGCTATATTTCCATGCTGCTCAACATCAGCGAGGAGGACAGGGATGGGGCCGCCATCTCACTCGCTGATCAATTCCAGATCGATGGCCTGATCTTCCTCGGCACCGTGCTGACCGATGAGCTGGTGCATCTGGCCCAGCAGATTCACCATATTCCGCTGATCGTTCTCTATCGCAACAGTGATATTCACCATATCCAGGTCGTTTCGACCGACGGCCATCTCGCGGGACGTGAAGTGGCGGAGGCACTGGTGGAACAGGGGTACCGCCGGATTGGCTACATGGCCGGCCCGCTCAGCGAGTCGACGCAATTGAGACGTCTGGAAGGATTCCGCGATGGCTTGGCCGAACACGGCTTGGCGGTAGAGGAGGTCGTGGAGGCGGGACATTACCAGCAAGGTGCTGGCTTTAACGCATTGAGTCAGTACCTGGCGTCGAGGCCAGTAAACGACCGGGTGGAGGCCCTGTTCTGCGAGAACGATATCCTCGCCATCGGCGCCCTCGACGCCCTTCACGAGAGGGGAGAGGCCGGCAGCATGGGGATCATCGGTTTCGACGATATCGAGCAGGCGGCGTCACCTTGCTACGCTTTGACGACCTATCGGCAGCCCCTGGAACGGCTGGTCGGTGAAGCAGTTCGGCGAATCTGTCTCGAGGAAGAAGTCCCTCGTCGCCATCTGCTGCCAGGAGAGTTGATTCTCCGCAACTCCCATCGCCGGCACTGAGCTGCTGGTCGCCCGCGGATGAAGCGGGGGGCGTCTTGCCCCCCGACTGCTAGGCTCTGTCCGAAAACTGGCTGCGCTCGACCATACGGCGTTAAAAATCAGCTCAAAGTACTCATTTACACCCCGTAAACTCCGTCTTTTCGCTGATTTTTTCCTTGTCTGCCCTTCGCTCGCCGACTTTTCAGACAAAGCCTAGTGGCTCAGCGTGTGGCCCCTGCGATTTCCCTAGTGGCGCCCCGGCGCCTGGCAGCGCCACCCGGGTACTTGGCCATTACATTGTCTTCCATCTCCTCCAGGGCGACCCCGTTGGTTTCCGGCAGGAAGCGGCGGATGAACAGGAAGGCCATCGCCATCAACGCCGCAAACAGCCACATCGGGAAGGCGCCATTGAACTGTTCAGTGAGCCAAGGGTTCTGATTTAAGATCGGGAAGCCTAGGCCAATCAGGAAGTTGCTGATCCACAGCGTGGTGACCGAGAGCGACATGCCGAAGGCCCGCATGCGGTTCGGGAAGATCTCCGACACGATGATCCAGGCACCCAGCGCCCAGGAGAAGGCAAAGAACAGCATGAACACCAGCATGCCGGCCAGCGTCAGATAACCCTGGAGGACGGCGGCATCACCGCTGAGGCCGCCCGAACGATACAGGAAGAAGGAAGTCATCAGCAGACCGACCACGCATCCGACGGTGCCAACCTTGAACAGCGGTACTCGACCTACTCTGTCCATTAACGTCATGCCGAGGATATTGCCTAGCAATTGAACGACGCCAATCCAGATGGTCATGAACATGGCCACCTCGGTATTGCCGGTGACGTCCCCCAGCACCACAGGAGCGAAGTACATCATGACATTGACACCACTGGCCTGCTGAAAGAAGGCAATCATGCAGGCAATGAAGGCAATAAACCAAAATCGGCGATCACGGATCAGTTGACTCTTTCGGTCCGCTTTCAGGCGGCGTACCCGGTCGACCACCAGCGATTCGCGGATATCGGAGAGCACCTGCTTTCCATACTCCTCACCGCCGATACGACTCAGGACCTTCAAAGCTTCTTGATCGCGGCCGACCATGACCAGCCAGCGCGGGGATTCCGGGATAAAGAACACGACGAGGCAGAACAGGATGCAGGGAATGATCTCGGAGCCGATCATGACACGCCACCCCACATCTGTGAGCCAGGCCTCCGTGGCACCTTTAGCAATTAAGTAGTTGACCACGAAGATCACCACCTGACCGAATACAATTGCGATGTTCTGCATGCTGAGGGCACGGCCGCGGAGATTCTTGGGTGAGACCTCGCTCATGTACATCGGCGAGACGGCGGAAGCGATACCAACGGCGATACCGCCGATCAAACGGTAGACGATGAACCAGAAAAAAGTGGTCGCCAAGGCGGCACCGACCGCTGAAATCGTGAAAAGCAGGGCGGCGAGGATCAGCGTCTTCTTGCGTCCCAGCCTTGCGGCGATGGCGCCGGATGCAAATGCACCGATGATGCAGCCGATGGCGACGTTGGACACCGCCCAGCCGGTCTGGAGCGAACTGAGGTCGAAGTAGCGCTGTATCGGACCAATGGCACCCGAGATCACCGCGGTATCGTAGCCGAAAAGCAGACCACCTAATGCCGCGACACCGCAAATGGTCAACAGGTATCGGAGGTTGTATTTATCACTGCCCATATAGTGATTCCCTATTCTGCATATCTCTTATACTTTTTTCGCATGAACGCACTCCTCGGCTGGCTCGTAACAGCGACAGAGGGCGGCATGCACTGAAGCGGAGCTAGAACCCGTGGAGTGCAATTGTGATGCCCTAGCATGGAATTTATATTCCAGTAGAAATAATTTCAAATTAAATATTCTACACTTTGGTATTAATAGATTGAAATCTCTGCCACACCATTGCTCATAAACAACTGGTAGCATTGATTTTTTACAAGAAAAGGAGGGGAAGTATCTCCATCTCGACTGCCGAGCTGAGGGTGGAATCCCCTCCCCAAAGTGAGCACCAGACTTGAGATGGCTACTCCGACTTCTCTGATAAGGCTAAATCACACCAGAGAACCGGCATCATCCTAATATAGGCATAGCCACTGGGTAAGATTCAGGTATCAGGCACGAATCGGTGATGAGGGAAGCACCGAGCCCCTCAGGCCCGGCGCACTCCCGTACTGTGCCTATGCCGTTTAGAGCGTCGGCATGGTGAAGTGGTTGGTCTCCTCCCGGATGCCGCTGGGCCAACGCTGGGTGATGGTCTTCATGCGGGTATAGAAGCGAACGCCGTCTGGGCCATGCATGTGCAGCGGACCAAACAGAGAGCGCTTCCAGCCGCCGAAGCTGTGGAAGGCCATTGGCACGGGGATCGGCACGTTGACGCCCACCATTCCCACCTGGATCTGCTCGCAGAACTGGCGGGCGGCGTCGCCGTCGCGGGTGAAGATGGCGGTGCCATTGCCGTACTCGTGGTTGTTGATCATCTTGACCGCGTCGTCGAAGCTCGCCACGCGGGCGATAGCCAACACCGGGCCGAAGATCTCCTCGCGGTGGATGCGCATGCCCGGCTTGACGCGGTCGAACAGGGTGCCGCCTACGAAATAGCCGTCACCCGAGCCCTCAATAGGAGCCTCGCGGCCGTCCACCACCAACTCGGCGCCCTCCTCCACGCCGGCCTGGATATAGCCACAAACCTTCTCCAGATGCTCCCGGGTGACGAGTGGGCCCATGTCGTTGTCGGGGCCATCCACCAGGCCCGGGCCGACGCGTAGCTTGTCGAGCTCGGCCACCAGCTTCTCGCGCAGACGCTCGGCGGTCTCCTCGCCTACTGGCACAGCGACCGATATCGCCATGCAGCGCTCGCCGGCGGAGCCGTAGGCAGCCCCCATCAGAGCGCCCACAGCCTGGTCGAGATCGGCGTCGGGCATGATCACCATATGGTTCTTGGCGCCACCCAGTGCCTGGACCCGCTTGCCGTGAGCTGAGGCGGTGGCATAGATGTACTCGGCGATCGGCGTGGAACCGACAAAACTCACTGCCTGGACTCGCTCGTCGGTAAGCAGCACGTCCACCGATTCTTTATCACCGTTGACCACGTTGAAGACGCCGTCGGGCAGACCAGCTTCCTGGAGCAGCTCGGCCAGGCGCATCGGCGTAGAGGGATCCTTCTCGGACGGCTTCATGATGAAGGTGTTGCCGCAGGCCAGGGCCACGGGGAACATCCACATCGGCACCATGGCCGGGAAGTTGAACGGCGATATGCCGGCGCAGACGCCCAGCGGCTGCATCAGGGAGTAGCTGTCTACCCCGGTGCCCACGTTGAGGGAGTGCTCGCCCTTCTGCAGATGCGGGATGCCGCAAGCAAACTCGACCACTTCGAGGCCGCGAGTCACCTCGCCCTTGGCGTCAGAGAACACTTTGCCGTGCTCGCTGGCAATCAGTCGCGCCAGTTCATCGGCGTGCTCCTCGACCAGCGCCTTGAACTTGAACAGGATGCGCGCCCGCTTGAGTGGGCTGACCTTGGACCAAGTGACGAAGGCGTCATGGGCGACGCGCACCGCCTCGCGAGTCTCGTCGGCCGAGGAGAGCGCCACCTGCAGGCTCTGCTCGCCGGTCGCGGGGTTGTAGACGGGCGCGGTGCGACCGCTCTGGCTGGCCACGGCCTGGCCATTGATATAGTTGCCCAGAATGCTCATTGGGGCTCCTCTGTTGTCGTGAGTCGGATTATTCGGTGATCTGGAGTCCAGCCTCGGCACAGAAGCGCTTGAGGTTGTCGCAGCCCATGCGCGCATAGGTCAGCGGATGAGCTACCGCGGGGTCCTGCTCGGCCTCGACCACCACCCAGCCCGCGTAGTCGCTCGCCTTGAGGCCCTTGAAGAGCGGCACATAGTCGATGTAGCCATCACCGGGCACGGTGAACATGCCGTTCAGCACGCCATCCAGAAAGCTAAGGTCTCGGTTGCGCACATCGGCCAACACCTCCTGGCGAATGTCCTTGCAGTGCACATGCACGATGCGGTCGGCGTACTTGCGTTGGGCGACAACCGGGTCGCCGCCAGCACCGACGAGGTGGCCGGTATCGAGCAGCAGGCCCACCGAAGGGCGCGTCTCCTCCATCAACCGCTCGATCTCACCCGGCGTCTCGATCACTGTTCCCAGATGGTGGTGATAGGCGACCTGAACGCCCTGCTCGAGGCAGTAGTCGGCCACCTGATTTAGGCGCGGAATCAGGGTCTGCCAACCCTCCTCGCTCAGGCGCGGTGAGTGGGAAAGCGGTGTCTCACGCTCGCCGTGAATGCAGTGGGTCACTTCGCAGAACACCATGACCTTGGCGCCCAATGACTTGAGCAGGTGCAGGTGAGGCTTGAGCGCCTCAACTTCCTCCTCGGCGCTGCGAGTCAAGAGCTCTCCGCTATACCAGCCGGAGACCAGCGACAGGCCGTGATCTGTCAGGATTGGCCCCAGCACCACGGGGTCGCGGGGAAACTTGTGGCCCAGTTCGAATCCGGAGAAGCCGGCCTGCTTACCTTCGGAGAGACAGGTCTCGAGAGGGGTATCGCCGCCTAGCGACGGCATGTCGTCGTTGGTCCAAGTCAGGGGATTGATGCCCAGCCTTACACTCATGATGGACTCCTAAAGGCACTTGTGGTGGTGGTCGAAAGTTAGATGTTCTGGAACTGGCGGGCCTTGTAGGCCTCGTAGCGCTTGCGGGCCTCGTTGACCTCGGGGCGCTCCGAGACTTCGGGCACCGCCACGTCCCACCAGGCTCCACCGTCTTGGGTGTCGTTCAGGGCATCCGTGTCGAGGGCGATCACATAGCTGATATCGGAGGCCTTGGCGCGCTCCAGGGCCGCCTCCAGCTCCTGGATGTTGCCCACCTGCTCAGCCTTCGCCCCGAGCGATGCCGCATGGGCGGCGAAGTCGGTCTTGGGCGCGCCCTCCTCCACTGTCAGGCAGTCGTCGAGCAGGTTGTTGAAGCCGGGGCCACCGCAGAACTGCTGCAGGCGATGGATACAGCCGTAGCCGCGATTGTCGAGCACCACAGCGATGATCTTGTGGCCCAGCATCACCGAGGTGGCGATCTCGGAATTGAGCATCAGGTAAGAGCCGTCGCCCACCATGACGAAGACCTCGGAGTCGGGCATCGCCATCTTGGCGCCCAGCCCGCCGGCCAGCTCGTAGCCCATGCAGGAGAAGCCATACTCCATGTGGTAACCGCGGTGGAAGCGGGTGCGCCACAGCTTCTGTAGCTCACCGGGCAGCCCGCCGGCGGCACACACCACGATGTCGCGCTCACCAGCGGCGCGGTTCACCGCCCCCACCACCTCGGCGTCGCAGGGCAGGTTGGTGCCACGGTCGGCGGTGACTCGCTCGACGGTGCGGTTCCAGTCGGCGCGCAGCTCGGCGGTCTGCTCAATCCAGGCGCCCTCGGGCCGCCAGCCATCGAGGCCAGAGGTGAGCTCCGGCAGGGTCAACTTCGCATCACCCACCAAGGCCTGGCCCTTGTGTTTGATCGCATCGAAGGAAGCGACGTTGATGGAGAGCAGTCTGGCCTCTGAGTTGATCAGGGCCCGGGATCCGGAGGCGAAATCGCCCAAACGTGTGCCCACGGCGATGATCAGATCAGCCTCAGCGGCCAGCGCATTGGCCGCCGCGCCACCTGTGACGCCGATGGTGCCCAGATTCTGCTCGTGGTCCCAGGGCAGCGCGCCCTTGCCGGCCTGGGTCTCGCCCACCGGCAGGTGGTAGGCAGAAACGAAGACATCGAACTCGGGTAGGGCGTCGGCGTAGTGGGTGCCGCCGCCGGCGATCACCAGCGGCCTCTTCGCCTGACGGATCAGGGCAATAGCATCCTCGAGCTCCCGGCGGTCGGCAGCCTGGCGACGCGGGCGATGCACTTTCTCGTCGAAGAAGTGCATGGGATAGTCGTAGGCGAAGGTCTGGATGTCCTGGGGCAGTGCCAGAGTCACCGGGCCACACTCCACCGGATCGGTGAGCACCCGAACCGCCTGGGGCAGCGAGGTGAGCAGTTGCTCCGGGCGGGTGATGCGGTCGAAGAAGCGACTCACCGGCTTGAAGCAGTCGTTGGAGGTCAGGGTGTGGTCGTGGAAGTTCTCGACCTGCTGCAGTACCGGGTCAGGCAGGCGGGTGGCGAAGGTGTCCCCCGGCAGGAAGAGCACCGGCAGACGATTGACGTGGGCCACGGCGGCGGCGGTGACCATGTTGGTGGAGCCCGGCCCCGCCGAGGCCGTGCAGGCCATCACCTGGCGCCGGTTCAGTGTCTTGGCATAGGCGATGGCGGCGTGAGCCATGCCCTGCTCGTTGTGAGCCCGGTAAGTGGGCAGGGTCTCACGGGCTTGGTAGAGAGCCTCACCGAGACCGGCCACATTGCCATGGCCGAAGATCGCCCAGACCCCAGGAAAGAGAGGCTGGATCTCGCCGTCGAGTTCGACCTTCTGGGCCATCATGTAGCGGACGACGGCCTGGGCCATGGTGAGTCGAATGGTATTCATGGTCATTTGCCCTTGATCAGGAGTGCATAAGGGTCAGGCAGCGGCACGCTGACGCGCCTGCCAGGTTTCCACCAGTGCGAGGTAGTTGGCCACCACGGCTTCTATCAGCTGCTCGTCATCGAAGTCGCCACGCAGCCAGCGGCGGCTTGGCTCGCCGAATATGGTACGACCCACCGCAAAGCCCTTGCAGGCATCGGCACCAGCGCTGTCGAGAATGCCCTGCTTGAGCTCCTCGCTAGGCGCATCAAGGCCCAGCATCACCACGCCGCGACAGTGGGGAGAGCGCGCCGCCAGCAGGTCGCCGATCCGCCGCCAGGCGACCGGGGTCTGGGGCGGCAGCTTCCACCAGTCGGGCTGCACCCCCAGGTTGTAGATGCGCTGCATGGTCTTGAGGTAGGTGTCGTCGTTACTGATCTTGTCGCGCGGCGGAATGATCTCCAACAGCAGCTCGTGCCCCGAGGCGCAGCAGGCCCGATAGAGCTCCAGCAACTGTCGCTCCTGGGCGCACCGAAGCTCTACCTGATCCTCCGGGTGATAGAACACCAGGCACTTGACGATATGTTCGCGCGGCCAGCTCTTCAGGCGCGAGCCGATATCGCGCCCACCCTCCAACTCGATGGGCCGGGAACTCGGCAGCTCGACCGGGCGACCGATCCACCAGCCGCGCCCGGTGACGTCGTTGAGTGCATCCTGGCCGTAGGTGTCGTCTATCAGCACGCCCACCTGGCTCGCGCCCAGCTGCTGGCTGCCGCGCTCGGTGGCCTGGACCAGCAGGCGCTTGAGGTTGGGGATACGCGAGGGGTCGGCGCCCGCCTCCCGGGCCATGTCGAAGAGCTGCTTGCGGTGATCGAAGGCCAGGATGCACAGGTCGTTCCACTCGGTGGCGGTGCGCTGGGTGGTGACCCGGTGCAGGTAGTTGAGCCGCGCGTCCAGGTCCGGGCGCGGGATCGACTCGGCCCGGGACAGGTAGTCGTCGAGCTCCTCGGCGCTGGGAATGGCCGGGGCGCAGCCGTGGCGGGAGACCACCAGGGCGCCGCAGGCATTGGCATAGGCACAGCTGCGCTCGTGGGACTCTCCATTCAGCCAGCCGCGCAGGAAGCCGCTCATGAAGGCGTCGCCGGCCCCCAGCACATTGAGCACGTCCACCCGCACCCCGGTATGCACCTCGAAGTCGGCCTCGCTGTCGGGGATGGCGCCGTCCAGCACAGTGCAACCCTGGGCGCCAAGCTTGAGCACGATGGTGGCATCGCTGAGCTCACGGATCCGCTTCAGGGCGGCAATGGTATCGGTGCTGCCGCCGGCAATATGCACCTCCTCCTCTGTGCCCACCACCAGGTCCAGGTCCGGCAGGATGCTCTGCAGATGGCGGCTGACCCCCGCGTCGGAGATAAAGCGGGTCTCACCGTCGCCCAGGGTGGTCAGGCCCCACAGCACCGGGCGATAGTCGATGTCGAGGATCACCTTGGTGCCGGCCGCCTTGGCGTACTCGATGGCGGTCTTGCTGGCCTGATAGGTCTGCTCGGTGGAAAAGTGGGTGCCGGTGATCAGCAGCGCCCGGCTCGAGGCGATGAACCTCGGGCTAAAATCATTGGCATCGATGGCCATGTCGGCGCAGTCATGGCGGTAGAAGATCAGCGGGAAGGTGTCGCGATCCTTGATACCCAGTATCACCAGGCCGGTGAGGCGCTTCTGGTCGGTCACCACATGGCTGGTGTCGACCCCGGCCCGCGCCAGCTCCTCGCGCACGAAGCGTCCCATATGCTCGTCGCCCACCCGGGTCAGCATGGCGGATTTGAGGCCCATGCGGGCGGTGCCGTAGGCGATATTGGCTGAGGAGCCGCCGAGGTACTTGGCGAAGCCGCCCATGTCCTCCAGGCGGCTGCCAATCTGCTCGCCATAGAGGTCGACGGCGGCACGCCCCAGGCAGATCAGATCGAGGGTCTTGGTATCATTCATGGGCTCGCATCCTAGGCTTGGCCAGTCCCGAGCCCTGCTATCTCGGCTCGGCGGTCGTTGATGGTTGAAGATGCCGGTCTGTATATTCCAGTTTAAAGCCATTTTAGAACATGAATTCCATATTCTCAACGAATGGAAAGAATGATTCATTCTTCTTTAGTCGTATGGCTGCTTTAATAGGCTCCCATCACACAGACCTCTCCGACTAAACGAGGCCCGTTGGCCAAACAAGTAACAGCCCCGGTCCCTGCCGGGGCCGGGGCTGCGCAGCAGCGGTAATGAGGTTTCAGGAGTAGAAGGCTGGCCGCTCGGGCATCTCGATGAGTTCGATGGCGCCGTTCTCTTGGGCCTTGACGCAGACGTCCCCGGCGATCGCCGCGGCATAACCGTCCCAGGAAGAGGGCCCACCGATGCTGCCGGCGGCCACGCCGTCGATAAAGGCCTGAAGTTCCACGTCGAAGGCCTCGCTGAAACGTTTCTTCCAATCATGGAGGATCTCGCTACTCAGCCGGCCAGCCTGGCGAAACTGCAGGCTCTGTGGTTCGGGCAGGCGGGCGACGCCCTCCTCGCCAACCACGTCGCACTGGATGTCATAGCCATAGCGACAGTTGACGAACACCTCCACGTCGATACGCACGCCCTTGACGGTCTCCAGCATGACGATCTGCGGGTCGGCGACCTGGCTATGTGCATGACGGGTTTTGCGCGGGAAGACCACCTGAGCGCTTTTGTAGTCGTCGTCAAGCAGCCAACGAAAGGTATCCAGCTCGTGAATCAGGGTGTCGTGGATCGCCATGGGGGTGATATAGCGTTCCGGCACCTCGGGGTTACGGTGGGCGGCGTGCACCATCAGCACCTCGCCCAACTGACCGCCATCAATGGCCTCCTTCATCATCCGGTAGCCGCTATCGTAGCGGCGCATAAAGCCCACCTGCACCTGCCGGCGGCCGGCCTCGATCTCCGCATCGATGATGTTGCGGCAGCCCTCGGCGGTAGTGGCCAGTGGCTTTTCGCAGAACACGAACTTGCCAGCCGCGATGGCCGCCAGCACATACTCTTCGTGGGTTGGCCCCCAGGAGGTGACCAGCACGGCATCCACATCCTCGGCGGCAATCAGCGCCTGGCCATCCTCGTAGACGCGGGCGGAGAGTCCCAGGCGGTCGACCACGGCCCGGGCCTGCTCCAGGTTGACGTCGGTGACGGCGACGATCTCGCCGCCGGTAAGCTGCTGGGTGATGCGGCGGGCGTGCTCCTCGCCGATCATCCCGGTGCCGATGACTCCGATTCTGACGGTCATGATGTGGTCCTTTTACTGGTTCCAGTACTTGTCGACGTAACGCTGAATTTCCTGACGCATAAAGCGGGATGACTCCACGGCTCGCTCCTCCCAGCCGAAGACACAGCTGGAGAGCACCCCGTCGAAGCCGACCTCGTGCAGGGTCTTGAAGAAGACGTCCCAGTCGATCTCGCCCTGGCCAATATCCAGGTGCTGATGGACGCGGGCCTCGGAGCCCGGCGGGTTGACGATGTAGCGCAGCTCGGAGGAAGCCTTGTGGTTGAAGGTGTCAGCAACCCGGGCATGGACCAGTTGACCTTTGGTGGCGCGGATGGTCTCGGCCAGATCGTCACCGTAATAGAAGCAGTGCGGTGCGATGTAGGAGCACTTCACCGCCGGGGAGTCGATGGTTTTGATGATCTCTATCGCCGGATCCATGGTCTCGACCCAGTCTTCCGGGTGAGGCTCAACGCTCAGCGTCAGGCCCTCGCGCTCGAGGAGCGGCACCAGCACGTCCATGGAGCGCCAGAAGGCGTTCTCGCAGGCCTCCGGGGTGTGAATGCCCTGACGGTCGGCCTGGGACCGCTCCACGGAGCCTCCGCGGCCGAACTCCGAGATCAGGGTGTCGCACTCTAGCTCCACGGCCACCTCGATGATGCGCTTCCAGTTGTCCATGGCCATTTCCCACTCGTCGCGGTAGGGGCTGGACCACCGGTACATGGGCTGCATGGTGGCCAGGCCCACGTCGTGCTCACGCATCGCCTTCTTGAAGGCCTGCACGGCGGCTGGATAGGTGCGCGGCCGGGTCCACCAGACCATGAAGTCCGGGCGTGGCGACAGCTCGATGTAGTCGTATCCCAGCTCCTTAGTCAGGCGGCAGGTCTCCGGCAGAGACAGATGGCGATGCATATGGGGATCGAGGGCGATCTTCATGATGGCGTCCTCCTGGTGGAAGGGTGTTGTGATATGTAGGCTCAGCGTGTCAGGCCGGCACGAATGAAGGCCATGCTCTGCTGAAGGGCCTCAACGGGATCCTTCAGGGCGTGAACCTCCTCGGCGAAGGGTTCGAAGGAGACGTACCCCTCATAGCCATCGACAAGCAGTCGGCTGAGCTGTCCCACATTGTCGAGGCGGTCATGCTCACCGACCAGCAGGCGATGCGGATCCAGCATGTCGTCAAAGCCGAGCGCCGGGTCCTCCACGCCGGAGATGTGCACCAGGCCGGTTTGCCCGGCGAAGAGTGCAGTCTCTCCGGCACCTTGGTGGTGGAAGGTGTCGTGGACCAGGCCGAAGCGCTTCTCCAGTCCCAGCGACTGGATCGCCGCCACCGCTTCGGCCTTGGTGCGAAGCGAAGAGATGGGGAAGCCCAGGGGCTCGACGAAGCCCTGGAGGCTATAGCGGCCCAAGATGGCATCCAGCGCGGTGAGCGACTTTTCTAGCCCAGCTCGTTTCTCCTCGGAAGTGGCGGAAAAATCGGCATCCACTAACGGGCAAAGCACAAGGCCACGTCCGCCCGCGGCATCCACCAGCTGAGCCAGCTCATCCGCCTTGGCCGCACGCTCCTCGTTCCAGATATTGAAGGGATAGAGCGCGTTGATGCTGAGCACCTCGATGCCCAGCTCTCGAGCACGCTGCCCGGCGGCACGCGCGGACTCGAGGTCGAGGATACTGTTCTCGCCCACGTCGTTGCGCAGCTCCACGGCGCCCAGCCCCATCTCGGCGGCGACCTCGATCAGCTGCTGCGGAGTCCAGCGAGGGCAGACCATATGATTGAGAGCGAATTTCACGTCGTATTGAGCCACGGCGGCCTCCAGTGAATGGCTTGGTTGTTGTCGTCCGCCTGAAAGATAGAATATACATTCTATGAAATCAACAAACTGAATTTTCC
This sequence comes from Halomonas sp. 141, assembly GCF_002810305.1. Lineage (NCBI taxonomy): Bacteria > Pseudomonadati > Pseudomonadota > Gammaproteobacteria > Oceanospirillales > Halomonadaceae > Halomonas > Halomonas sp. 141. The sequence continues at coordinate 6,304 of NZ_PINZ01000044.1, read as the reverse complement.
ATCTCAGGCAAGCCACTCACCCAACCCTACCGCCGTATGCACTCAACATCAGGGGGTTAGATCCCAACCAGGCAAAGCGGGGCCAGCCTCTCTACGACCAAAGATGCAGACCTCTATCTCAGGTCATGTCGTCACATACGGTGCTGGAACTATGGGGCCCTCATTCTAGACTATCGTTTGAATGGAATTTTCATTCCCATTCTGCTAGGGTAACGTCAGTCATGTGACACGACACCCGAACGCTGGCCAGTTATCAGCAAGGCGGACACCATGAATGAAACACCCCAGGACTTTACTTCGCTGGAAACACGCATCACTGCCGACTACCCGTCGCTGAGCCGTCGACTGCAGCAGACCGCGCGCTTCCTTCTCGATCATCCCCAGGAGGTCGCCTTCGCCACGGTGGCAAAGCTGGCCGAGCAGGCAGGCGTCACACCCTCGACCCTGATTCGCTTCGCCAACAACTTCGGCTTCAAGGGCTTCTCGGAGATGCAGCAGCTTTTCCGCGCCCGCCTGGTGGACGAACTGCCCAACTACACCGAGCGGATTCGTGCGGTACGCACCGCCACCGGTGAGACGCCCGACAGCAGCCAGTTGCTTTGGGAGTTCGCAGAAGCCAACAGAGACGTACTGGATCAGCTTCCCGCTCGCACCGATCTGCGTAGCCTAGAGCGCGCGCTGGATCTCTTCGAAGCGGCAGAGATCGTGCATGTCATGGGCGCCCGACGCAGCTTCGTGGTGGCCAGCTACATGGCCTACGCCCTGCAGCACGTAGAGAAACGCACCCACTTGGTCAGCGGCCTGGGCGGCATGCACCTCGAGCAGCTCAAGTCCATGGGCAGTCGCGATGCGCTTATGGTGGTGAGCTTCTCGCCCTATGCCCAGGAATCACGAGAAGCGGCGGAAGAGGCTTCCAGGCGAAGCATTCCTCTGGTGGTTATCACCGACTCCAATCTAAGCCCACTGGCCAGGTTGGCCGACGTCTCGCTGGTGGTGCATGAGGCGGAGGTCAAGAGCTTCCGAGGCCTGACCGCTTCACTCTGTCTGACCCAGACCCTGGCCATCGCCCTGGGCGTTCGTCAGGACAGGGCACGAGACGGGGACGATCAGGAAGACTCCCCCGCAGTTCGCTGAACGACATCAGGGCGTGTCTACCACGCCCCCATCTCCCACTCGCAAGCTTTCAGGAGGGCATTCCCATGACCTCACTTCTCGTTCGTCCCCAGCAACCCGATCCGCAGGGCAAGGTGCTGGAAGTCACCCCGGAATCGGCCGGCTGGGAGCATGTTGGATTCCGCGTCCACAAGCTGACCTGTGGTCAGCGCCTCGAAGCCAATACCGAGAACCGCGAGCACTGCCTGGTACTGCTCACAGGCCGCGCCACTGTGACCAGCGGCGAGCACCGCTGGGAAGACATCGGTGAGCGTCTCGACATCTTCGAGAAGATCCCACCATATGCCGTCTACCTGCCAAATGGCGTGAACTACAGCGTCGAGGCCACTACCGACATGGAACTGGCGGTTTGTAGTGCCCCTGGCCAGGGCAACCATTCGCCGCGCCTGATTGTCCCCAACCAGGTCAAGCGCAGCACACGCGGCAGCGGCACCAATACTCGCCATATTCAGGACATCCTGCCGGAGACCGAGCCGGCGGACAGTTTGCTGGTGGTAGAGGTCTACACCCCAGCCGGCAACTGGTCCAGCTACCCCCCCCACAAACATGACGTGGACAATCTTCCCGAGGAGTCGATCCTTGAGGAGACCTACTATCACCGCATCGCCCCCTCCCAGGGCTTCGCTTTCCAGCGGGTCTACACCGACGACCGCTCCCTGGACGAGACCATGGCGGTAGAGAACGGCTGCTGCGTGATGGTACCCCGCGGCTATCACCCGGTAGGCGCTGCCCACGGCTATGAGCTCTACTACCTCAACGTAATGGCCGGCCCCAAACGTGCCTGGAAATTCCAAAACGACCCAGCCCATGAGTGGATCGCCAACCAACAGTAAGCTGGCTTCTTCCATCACACATCTCGATAGTCGCGTGCCTGACGTCTCTTCACCCCGCCTCGGCGGGGTTTTTTTGCCTGCCTGGGAGCGTCTCAACCCAAAAATTGGAATATTCGTTCCGATTATACCAAAGTATAGAATATTTTTTTTGCATTCCATCCGATTAGAATCTAAATTCCATTAAAGGCTTCCGATGGAATTCTGATGCCTTCCCACCAGTTCGACTGGCAATAACCACAACGACATCAATGGAGAATGCCTAATGAAACGTCTACTGCTTGGCGCCGCCCTCTTCACCGCTTGCACCACCACCGCCATGGCCCAAACCATCGGCGTATCTGTGGCCTACTTCGATGACAACTTTCTCACCAGCATGCGCAATGCCATGCAGGCCGAGGCTGAGGCCCAAGGTTGGAGCATCCAGTTCCTCGACGCCCAAGGCGATATCGGCCGTCAGCTTAGCCAAACCGAGAGCCTCGCCGCTCAGGGGGTTGATGCCATCATCATCAACCCGGTGGACACCGCCGCAACCGGCATGATGACCGGCGTCGCCGTCACCAGTGGCATCCCTTTGGTTTATGTCAACCGCGAGCCTGAAGGCAACGACCTCGAGCATGATGGCGTCGCCTTTGTTGGCTCAGAGCAGAAAGTGGCCGGAGAGCTGCAAATGGAAGCATTGGCCGAGATGATAGGCGGAGAAGGACGTGTCGCTATCATGCTAGGTGAGCTCTCCTCGAGCGCAACTCATCAGCGTACTGAAGGCGTGGAGGAAGTCGCAGCCAAGTACCCGGGAATCGAGATCATCGAGAAACAGCCTGCCGACTACCAACGCACCAACGCCATCGACCTGATGAACAACTGGATAGTCGGTGGCCAGCAGATCGACGCCATTGCGGCGAACAACGACGAAATGGCACTAGGCGCGCTGATCGCCATGCGCCAGTCGGGTATCCCCGCCGATGAGATTCTGGTTGGCGGCATAGATGCCACGCGGGATGCTCTGGACTCTCTGCAGCGGGGCGAGCTGGCCGCCAGTGTCTTCCAAGATCCGATTGGTCAAGGCGGTGGCGCAGTCAAGGTGGCCATCGCCCTGGCCAACGGAGAAAACGTCGAGAGCATCAACATGGTGCCCTTCCAATTGGTCACTCGTGACAACCTCGAAGAGTTCCTCACCGACTAATGGTCTCGGGTCCGTGAGATAGCGGACCCTCATCGCCTCAGGAGTCCCCCCATGGCTACGATGACTGCCGAAGACCTGACCCCAGACGTCGGCGACTACCTGCTCGAGGTAGTCGATGCTCGCAAGACCTTTCCTGGCGTAGTCGCGCTGGACAACGTCCAGCTCAAGATTCGCCCAGGGACAGTACACGCCCTGATGGGCGAAAACGGCGCGGGCAAGTCCACCCTTATGAAGATCATCGCCGGCGTCTATATCCCCGACCAAGGCGAAGTGCGCCTGCACGGCAAGCCGCTTACTCTCAACGGCCCCCTGGATGCCCTAGAAGCCGGCATCGCCATGATCCATCAGGAGCTTAACCTGATGCCGTTCATGACCATCGCAGAGAACATCTGGATCCGCCGCGAACCGCTCACACCCTTCGGTCTTGTCGATCACACCAGGATGAACCAGATGACCGAGACCCTGTTCGAGCGCCTGGGCATCGACATGGATCCGGAAACTGAAGTACGCCACCTCACTGTGGCCGGACGCCAGATGATCGAGATCGCCAAGGCGGTCTCCTATGAATCCGACGTGCTGATCATGGATGAGCCTACCTCGGCACTCACCGACCGGGAAGTGGAACATCTGTTCCGTATCATCAACGATCTGCGCGCCCAGGGTAAGGGCATCATCTATATCACCCACAAGATGGATGAGGTCTTCTCGATCGCCGACGACATCTCGGTGTTCCGGGACGGTCAGTTCATCCACGCCGCTCCCGCCAGCGAGCTGACCTCCGAAAAGATCATCCAACTGATGGTCGGCCGTGAGGTCACTCAGATGTTTCCCAAAGAAGAGGTGCCCATCGGCGATGTGGTGCTCGCCGTCAAGGATCTAGCGCTGGATGGCGTCTTCGAGCAGATCAGCTTCGAGCTCCGCGCAGGTGAGATTCTCGGCATTGCCGGACTGGTCGGCTCGGGGCGCACGAACGTGGCCGAAACCCTGTTCGGCGTCACCCCGGCCACCGGCGGCACCATCGCCATCGACGGACAGGAAACTACTATCACCTCTCCTCACCAGGCGATGCTGCGTGGCCTGGCGCTGCTCACCGAGGATCGCAAGGAAACCGGCCTGTTCCTGGGCCTCTCGGTCATCGAGAACATGGAGATGGCCGTACTTCGCGACGGCTACACCAAGGGACCCTTCGTCGAGCAGGGTCGCCTCGATCACGAGTGCGACAGCATGAATAAGCTGCTGCGAGTCAAGACTCCCAGCCTCGACGAGCGAATCGGCAATCTCTCCGGCGGCAACCAGCAGAAGGTACTTATCGGACGCTGGTTGATGACCAGTCCACGCATCCTGATCCTCGACGAACCCACCCGCGGTATCGACGTCGGCGCCAAGGCCGAGATCCACAAGCTGATCAGCAAGCTCGCTGGCCAGGGCGTGGCCGTCATCATGATCTCCTCGGAACTCCCTGAGGTACTGGGCATGAGCGACCGCATCATGGTGATGCACGAGGGTAAGGTCACCGGCGTGCTCGACCGAGGAGAGGCCAATCAGGTGAACATCATGGAGCTCGCCTCCGCCCCGGTACAGCCGCCGGTCGTGCATGAATGAGCCCCTCCCGACACGAACCACACAAAGGTAGAACTACAATGGCTACGTCCACCGAAAGCACCCAGCACTTCGAGGTACCAAAGAAGCGCAAGAAAAAGCTACCGACCGAAGTTAGCATCTTTCTGGTCTTAATCGGTATCGCCTTACTATTTGAAGTTCTTGGCTGGGCAATACGCGGCGACTCCTTCCTGATGAACCCGCGGCGTCTTCTGATCATGATCCTGCAGGTTTCGATCATCGGAATCATCGCCATCGGGGTCACTCAGGTGATTATCACCGGCGGCATCGACCTCTCCTCGGGCTCGGTCCTGGCACTGACTGCCATGGTCACGGCCAGTTTCGCTCAGCAGTCTGACTATCTGCGTGCCGTTTACCCGGCCCTCACCGATCTTCCTTGGTTCATACCCTTGGTCGTCGGTCTTTTGGTCGGAGCATTGGCAGGTTTAGTCAATGGTGCTCTGATCGCCTTCGCCGTCATACCTCCCTTTATCGCCACCCTCGGCATGATGGTAAGCGCCCGCGGCATGGCCCGAGCCTACACTGATGGTCAACCCGTCAGCATGCTCAGCGACCAGTTCACTTGGATCGGTTCCGGAGCCAACCCAGTTATCATTTTCCTTGCAGTGGCCGTGTTTTTCCATATAGCCCTTAAATACACACGCTACGGTAAATACACCTATGCCATCGGCGCTAATCCTCAGGCGGCTCGCGTCTCCGGCATCAATGTTCGCCGCCACTTGGTACTGGTCTACACCATTGCTGGCCTGCTAGCCGGCCTGGCGGGCGTCGTCGCTGCGGCTCGCGCCGGTACCGGCCAAGCTGGCATGGGTTTGATGTACGAACTCGACGCCATCGCCGCCGCCGTTATCGGTGGCACCAGCCTAGCCGGTGGCGTCGGGCGTATTGCAGGCACCGTAATCGGCGCCATGATCCTCGGAGTGATGCTCAGCGGCTTTACTTTCCTCGGCGTCGATGCCTACTACCAGGACATCGTCAAGGGCGCCATCATCGTGGCCGCCGTGGTGATCGATCAGTACCGGCAGCGAAAACGTAATAAGACTGTTTGAGCCTCCGGGCTTCTTCCGAACGTCTCCGGAAGAAGCCCCCCGATTTTCTCACTAACCCGTGACAGGCCCTACACCTGTCGCCAGGAGTTCCTGCGTCTATCAGTTGCTAGTTCAAGTAGGCGCCAGACTCACCAGCTTCTCTCTAAACACAACTCATCTCGACTCATCACACCACACTCTTAACCGACTAACAAAATCGCTAAAGGCTATCCATGACGTAACTATTCAGCACCGGTTGGCTGAGTCGGGGCTTCTTGCTGCATGAAGGCTGGCACCTCCCCCGCAAACAGTTGCTCCAGTGCGGTATGCGCCGCTACCCCTTGCTTGACGGCGGTCGAGAGAAAGCTACGCATGCGGCAGAAGATCTCAGCACCCTCCCAGGAGCGGAAACAGCCCGAGATTTTCTGCTGGACCTTGGTCATTCGCAGATCGCGCTCCCCCTGGTTGTT
>NZ_PINZ01000043.1:0-26671 GCF_002810305.1 Halomonas sp. 141 | reverse complement strand
TGCTTCAACTGATTCCGAACCAGGGCACTCAGGCCCCGGAACGATTTGCGCATATCGGTGGGCTCGGTGCACAGCCAGATCCGGGCCTGGCTATCGAGTCCGATCATCCGTTCTGGCTCAGCCGGAGTTCGACGCCGTTGCCGAGGCTGAGCACAATGTGCCAGCCTGGGCCGGAGGAGTGCGACGAGCCCATCAGTGACGACAAATCCAGAAAACCGGCTTCACTGGATCCTGCCGAATCATTGGTCGACGGATCAGACAGACGCTTGCGCCAGTTGCAGAAACTGGCGTAACCGATGTTCTCTTGTTTGCAAAACTTCGAAGCTGACAGACCACTGTCACGCTGCTGATCAACCAGGGCCTGCCACTGTTCGGGTGTGCGGTGCTTTCTCATGGGGGTAACCTCGTGTTGGAAAGTGTGAGGTTACTGTAGGGCGATTTTCAGCAGGGTGGCAGAACGTCGTGGAATGAACGCTTACCTATGGCCATCCTGGGCAGTGGCTACACCAATAGTCACGCTCGGGCGCAGCGATGCCATGTCGCCCGTACTGGCCAGTTCCGCTACCCGCTGCTTCAAGCGTTCGGCTACCTGCTGCGCATCGCTGGCAGTCGTATTGGGCAAAGCGACGATGAACTCTTCCCCACCAAAGCGGCCGATGACATCACCCGGCCACAGCAACTGCTCGCATACCTCGGCAATACGCGTCAGCACCCAGTCACCATAGAGATGTCCCCAGGTATCGTTGATGCGCTTGAAATGGTCCACATCGATCATGAACAAGCTAAAAGGCGCTTTCTCGACGCCACAGCGCTGCAACGATTTGTTGGCCAGCATCATGAAGTGCGCACGGTTATTGAGTAGCGTCAGCGCATCGTGCTCGGCCACGTGGCGCAACTGTTCTTCCAATGCTTTTCGGCGAGCTATTTCCTGATGCAGTAGCTGGTTCTGACCACGCTCTTCACAAAGCAGGGCATACTGCTTGCGCTGTAGGCTCTCCAGGCGCAACAGGGCGCAGAACCCCACCACGACGCCCATGATCAATAGCAGCGCAATACGCAATGCAACAATGGCATCGATACCCGTAAATTGCAGTGCCGCCAAAAGAAATCCAATATTCAAGAACAGGCTAGCGGGCAGCGCCACGGTGAGCAGATTAGGGATCAACAGAAAAAACGCCATGGTAGCGACCACCACCGCCGTGATTTGAGTAGGCAGGCTTTCAGGGCGCAGCGGAACGATCAGGATGACGCCAGTGGCCAGCACCCATAATGGCAGCGCATGCAGCCAGTGGCGGTAGACATTCCCACCCCAATGCCTCACAAAAAATGCCACCCACAAACAGCTCCCGACCACCACCGCACGCATGGCCATTATTCTTTGGAACCGCTCACCGGGTCCCAACAAAAAGTAATCAGAAATAGCGAACATGGCGAATACCAGCGCCGCCACACTGACAGCGAGGCTAAACGTATGCCGTGCCCCCTCCATCATGGTGCGACGATAATCCTGCTCCAGCATGGCGTCGCAGAATTGCCCCGTCCATTCATGTACGCGATATTGTTGTTTTAATGCCAACTCCGCCACTCCCTTCAGTATCGCGGCCATATTATTGTGGGCCGATACGTGCATGTATCGGCCAAAATGGCTCACGAAATCACGATGCAGGCTCCCCTACTGCGCCTGCGGTTTGGGCTTACGATACACTGCTTGCCGCGCATAAGGTTAGACGAGGTTTCCACGTTTCCAGCGTTCGTCCATCCACTATGCGAGCTACCTGACTCTCAACACGATAAGCTTGACGCACACCCTCGATGACGGCTTGTACCATGACCACCCACTGGATTCTTGGCCCCGGGGCCATCGGCCGCTTGTTGGCACATTCACTGGCACCGCTTGCTGAGGTGGCCGTCATTGGCCGCCGCCCACTGCCTGGGCAGCAAATACTGACCACGCCGGAAGGCGAAACACGTGCGCAACACTTACCTTCGTTCACCGCTGAACGATTGGCGGCTGGTGCGGCGGCACCGCCAGCTTTCGTGCACATCACTACCAAAGCGATGGTTGCCGAGGCGTCGCTGGCGAGTGTAGCCAGCGTACTGCCCTCCTCGACTCCCCTGGTGCTATGGCAAAATGGTTTTTATGCCCAGCCGCGCATCAGCCAAACGTGGCACGGCCCGGTACTGTGCGCGACGACCACGCAAGGCGCTTATGTAACCGGCGATGATAGTGTCGTCCACGCTGGTCGCGGGCCTACGCTTGTGGGGGATTTGGACAATCAGCACACAGCATTAGCGACCACCCTGGCAGCACTGCTGAGTAACGCCGGATTTACCGCCACGGCGGTAGGTGATATTCGCAGCCGCCTATGGCAGAAATTAGCGGTAAACGCAGCAATCAACCCGTTGGTAGCCCTGCATGGTGTGCGTAATGGAGCGCTGCGCGACGATGCCTACTCAGGCCGTGTGATAGCTGTGGTAGGGGAAGTGGCGACGATTCTAGAAAAAGAAGGTATTGCACCGCCAAACGGTGGTGAAGGGAAAGCCGCTTGGCTGGCGTTGGTGTGGCAGGTGGTAGAAAACACCGCAAATAACAAGGCTTCGATGTTGCAGGATATGGAGGCGAAGCGGCTTACCGAGCGCGGCGCTATTTTGGGGCCATTGATTGAGAGCGCGGAGCGGCATGGGCTGGGGTGTGAGGTGTTGAAAGGGTTGGATCAGGAGCTGGCGTTGCTGGAGGCGGAGTTTTAATTGGGTTTGGGTGGTTTGATCGTCGCGCGCTAAAGCGTCCTCCCACAAACGCACCCAATGTGAGTGCTGTACCAACGGCCAATAGATTGATTGAGCATTGCGACAGCGGCCCCGGCAGTTGCGCCCCCCTTCCTTCACGTCACAGGAATCATCACGACCTTACGGTACGCGGGGCGTTCGGCGAGCTGCTCTGTCCAGCGCTGTAGATGGGGGTAGGATGGCCAGGTGAGACCGCTGTTGAAGAGGTTGTAGGTGAACGGGGCGATGGCGATATCGGCCAGGCCGAAGTCTTCGCCGGAGAACCAGGACTGTTGGTTCAACGTGGTGTCCAGTTGAGCGAAGAGCTTTTCACAAGTGGCGATGGCGGGATCGAGTATCTGACTGTCGCGCTGCTCGGGTGGAGTGCGTACATAGCCCATCAGAATGGTGCGATGGGCAGGCGTGAGCAGACTGGTTGACCAGTCCATCCATTTTTCCATGCGTGCCCGCTGGGCGGGCGCCTCGATCCATAACGGATTGGGGCCGTACTGCGCCGCCAGATAGCGAAGAATGGTGTTGGACTCCCACAGCAGGCTTTGAGTGGCGTCATCCTTGAGCAGGGGTACCAAGCCACTGGGGTTCATGGCGAGGTATTCCGGTGTGTCGTTTACCCCGTGTTGCAGGCCTGCCATGATCTGCTCGTACGGCAGTTGCAGCTCTTCCAGTGTCCAGAGCACTTTCTTGACGTTGGTGGAGTTGTTGCGGCCCCAAAGTGTAATCATGGCAGTCCTTGTGTTTGGCTCAATCGGTTGTTGAGTAACGACTCACTTTTTACGACTCACTCCTCACTCTTTACCACTCACTACTCGCTTTTATCCTGATACAGCTTGAGCAGGCTGGAGAAATCGAGTTTGCCGTTGCCACCCGCCTTGTGCAAGGTGAACAGCGCTCGGGCGGCGGAGCCCATGGGAATGGCAGCGGCGCTTTGCTGGCTGACATCCATGGCCAAGCCAAGGTCCTTGATCATCAGGTCCACCTGGAAGCCGCCCTGATAACCTTTGGAGGCGGGAGCGTTTTCCATGACTCCCGGATAGGGGTTGTAGACGTTGAGCGCCCAGTTGCCGCCGGAACTCTGCTTCATGATTTCCGACAGCACGGCGGGGTCCAGGCCATTCTTGACGCCCATATTGATGGCTTCACAGGTGCCCGCCATGAGGATCGAGAGCAGCATGTTGTTGCACACCTTGGCCACCTGCCCTGCCCCGTGGTCTCCGGCGTGGAAGATGTTCTTGCCCATGGCCTGCAGCACGGGCTGCGCCTGAGTGAACTGGGCATCCGAACCGCCCACGATGAAGGTCAGCGTGCCCGCCTGGGCACCGCCCACACCACCGGAGACTGGCGCATCCACGAAGCCGATGCCCTTTTCAGCGCCAGCGGCGGCGACGTGACGCGCGGTGTCGGCGTCGATGGTCGAGCAGTCGATCACCAGGGCGCCCGTCTTGATGACGTCGAACAGCGGCGCGTCGCCCTCCATGTACAGCCCCCGCACATGCTTGCCCGCCGGTAGCATGGAGATCACGAAATCGGCATCGGTCGCCGCAGCCTGGGCGGTGGCGGCGGTGTCACAGCCCTGGGCACGGGCGGTTTCCAAGGCCTCGGCAGCCAAGTCGAAGGCCCGCACTTGAAAACCGGCTTTCACGAGATTGGCTGCCATGGGGCCGCCCATATTACCCAGGCCGATGAAGGCTACGCTGGTCATATTGTTATCCTTGTTGAGATTGGTCAGCAGTCGATTGAATAGCGCTCTCGAAAGAGACAGCGCGTGTTATTGAAGATCCGCCAGAGGGCTGGTCTCCCAGGGGGATGTCAGCAACTCCTCCATGAAGCTGGGCGGCACCGAGGCCACGTCCGGGAAACGCCAGCGCGGCTGGCCATCCTTGTCGACCAGTAGTGCACGCACGCCTTCGGGGAACTCCTCATGGCGGCAGCACTGCACGGAAAGCGCCAGCTCGAACTGGAACACTTCGGCCAGCGACATGTGCCGGGCGCGCTTGAGCTGCTCATCGATCAGCCGCAAAGAGACCGGGCTGCCATGGGCCAGGGTGCGCTGGGCTTTACTGAACCACTGGTCGTCGCTATCGACTCCCAGCACCGCCGCCACCTGCTGCTCGACGGTATCGTGGTCCATCAGCTCGCGTATCAGTGAAGACGCCTTGTAGACAGGCGCTTCCAGCTCGGCAAACGCCGCCTGAGAAGCCTGCTCCAACTCGCGCAACACGCGGTTGACCACGCCATGGGCGTCGGTTTGCTCTCCTTCTCCCCAGCGGGCTTCCAGCAGCGCCTGAGCCAACGCCTCGCGCTGGTGGCTGGCAATTGCTCGATCTGCCAGGCCTAGATGCAGCGCATCGGGGGCATTGATCTGGCCACCGGTCATGGCCAGAAAACGCCCGGTGCCATTGGGCAGGCGATTGAGAAACCAGCTGGCCCCCACATCGGGGTACAGGCCAATGGTCACTTCCGGCATGGCCAGTCGCGACGTTTCGGTAACGATACGGTGGCTGCTGGCACTGAGCAGCCCCATGCCACCGCCCATCACGATGCCATGCCCCCAGCAGATAATCGGCTTGGCGAAGGTGTGCATCAGGTAGTCGAGCCGATATTCGCGCTCGAAGAAACGCTCGGGGAAGTCCGGCTCACCATCGCCGGTGATGGCCTTGTAGAGATTGACCACGTCGCCCCCTGCACAGAAGGCTTTTTCGCCTGTGCTGTCCAGTAGAATGGCCACCACACGCTCATCCTCCTGCCACTGGGTCAAGCGGGGCAGCAGCGCGTCGATCATCTCCAGGGTCAGCGCATTCAGCGAACGCTCGGCGTTGAGCGTGATCTCGCCGATCACATGGCCGTCCTGGGTCGTGTGCTCTTCAAACAGTACGCAACTCATTGCCTCATCCTTATCTGCCTGGGCGTCGGGGCTACAGTTCGGCGGCGCCATCGGTCAACACACGGCGGGATATGATCAGCCGCATGATCTCGTTGGTGCCTTCCAGAATGCGGTGCACGCGGGTATCACGCACGTAGCGCTCCATGGGGTACTCCTTGATGTAGCCATTGCCACCGTAAAGCTGCAAGGCTTCATCGCACACCTTGAACCCTACATCCGTGGCAAACCGCTTGGCCATGGCGCAGTAGGCGGTGGCATCCGGGTGGCCAGCGTCCAGCTTGGCCGCGGCCATGCGCACCAGTTGGCGGGCAGCCACCAGCTCGGTCACCATGTCGGCCAAACGGAACTGCAGAGCCTGGAAATCGGCCAGCCGCTTGCCGAACTGCTTGCGCTCCAGCAGGTATTCACGGGCTTTGTTGAGCGCTTGCTGGGCGGTGCCGATCGAGCAGGTGGCAATATTGATGCGTCCACCGTCCAACCCCTTCATGGCGATCTTGAAGCCGTCGCCCTCCTTACCCAGCAGCTGGCTGGCAGGCACGCGCACGTCTTCGAAGGTAATCATCCGAGTGGGCTGGCTATTCCAACCCATCTTGTCTTCCTTGCGGCCGTAGCTGATCCCGTCACTCTGGGCATCCACGGCAAAGGCAGACACACCGCCCGCCCCTTCGCCGCCGGTACGGGCCATCACCACCAGAAAATCGGTGCTGCCTGCCCCGGAAATGAACATCTTGCTGCCATTCAGCACGTAGTGCTCACCGTCGCGCCGGGCGGTGGTCTTGAGCGATGCGGCGTCGGAGCCCGCGTTGGGCTCGGTTAGGCAGTAGGAGCCCAGCAGCTCACCGGTCGCCAAACGCTCGCCCCACTGCTCCACGGCTTCTGGCGTGCCGAAATCCGCCAGCATCCAGGTCACCATGTTGTGGATGGTGAGGTATGCCGTAGTAGAGGTACAGCCCATGGAGAGCTGCTCGAAAATGATGCTGGCATCCAGCCGCGAAAGCCCCAGCCCGCCCACACGCTCCGGGGCATACAGGGAGCAGAACCCCAGCTCGCCTGCCTTGCGAATCACGTCCACCGGGAAAAAAGCCTCGGCATCCCATTTAGCGGCGTGGGGCTCCAGCTCATTCTGGGCAAACCCCCGCGCCATATCGGCAAAGGCAACCTGGTCTTCACTCAGCTCAAAATTCATGGCGGTCTCCGCTGCGGCGAGCCCCTGAACTCAGTCAGAAGCCTCGCCCACTATTATCGTTATCGGTCACGTTGACGTTTACGTTAACTTATATTTTTAGGCGGATTTGCGCAACCGAATCCCCCACGACCTTTGGCGTAGAAAGACAACGCTCCCCTCGCCAAAGGTCCACGCACCAGAGGCCAGCGCCCGCACCCACAAAAAAGGGTGCCACGAAGGCACCCAAATCCACAGACAGACGCAGTTTCTCGGCCCTTTCCGGGCGCTACTTGAAGTTCTTACGGTATATCTTGGCCAGCTCACCCACGATACCGCTGCGGAAGCTGAGAACACACACCACGAAGATGATACCCAGGATGACGTTGACCCAGTTGCCCAGCGGCGATTGGGCCAGAACATGCTGTAGGCTGACCACCAGACCCGCCCCCATCACCGGCCCGAGCAGAGTGCCCACGCCGCCCAGCAGGGTCATCAGGATCACCTCGCCGGACATGTGCCAGTGAGCATCAGTGAGCGACGCCAGCTGGAACACCACGGTCTTGGTCGCTCCGGCCAGCCCGGCCAGCGCCGCCGACAGGACGAACGCCAGCAGCTTATAGGCATCGACGTTGTAACCCAGCGAAATCGCCCTAGGCTCGTTCTCGCGGATGGCCTTGAGTACCTGCCCATAAGGGGAGTGCACGGTGCGCTGCACCAGGGCAAAGCCCAACAGGAACACGGCAAACACGAAGTAGTACATGCTCAGGTTGTTACGCAGGCTGATGAAGCCGAACAGATGCCCACGCGGCACGCCATGCAGGCCATCTTCTCCCCCGGTAAAGGGCGCCTGCACGAACACGAAGTACACCAGCTGGGCCAGCGCCAACGTGACCATGGCAAAGTAGATCCCCTGGCGGCGAATGGCCAGCAGCCCGAAGCCCGCACCGACCAGGGTGGCGGTCAGGGTCCCTGCCAATATGCCCAGCTCCGGGGTCAGGCCCGGATAGCTGGCCAGCAGATACCCGGTCACGTAGCCCCCCGTCGCCAGAAAGGCCGCGTGGCCAAACGAGAGCAGCCCGGCATACCCCAGCAATAGATTGAAGGCGCAAGCAAACAGGGCAAAGCAGAGGATTTTCATCAAGAACACAGGGTAAGCGACAAAGGGTGCCACCAACCCCACGACGATGAGTGCCAGATAGAACATGTTGCGGCGCAGCCTGGCTCGACGCTGGCGCTCCTGCACGGCGGAGGGCAGCGCGACGGCTGATGAAGTATGCGGCGTTGCCATGGTTAAGCCTCCTTACCGAACAGCCCAGAGGGGCGTAACATGAGCACCAGGATCATGACCAGAAAAATGACCGTATTGGAGGCTTCCGGGTAATACACCTTGGTCAGCCCTTCGATGATTCCCATGCCCAATCCCGTCACGATAGCCCCCAGAATCGACCCCATGCCGCCAATGACCACCACCGCAAACACCACGATCAAAAGATTGGAGCCCATGGTGGGTGAGACAGGGTAAAGCGGTGCAGCCAATACCCCGGCAAAGGCCGCCAGGCCCACGCCAAACCCGTAGGTCAAGGTGATCAACAGCGGTACGTTGACACCAAACGCCTGCATCAATTGCGAGTTTTCGGTACCTGCCCGCAGGTAGGCACCCAGCCGCGTACGCTCGATCATGAACCAGGTGAACAGACACATGGCCAGCGCCATCACCAGCACCCAGGCACGGTAGGTGGGCAGGAACATGAAGCCGAGATTGAGACCACCCTGCAGCGCCTCAGGGGTGGCGTAACGCGCCCCGGAAACCCCGAAAAAGTTCACCAGAGTGCCTTCAAAAATCAGTGCCAACCCGAACGTCAGCAACAACCCGTACAGGTGGTCCAGGTGGGCAATGCGACGCAGCAGAAAACGCTCCATCAGCATGCCGAAACCACCCACCACTACGGGCACCAGCACTAGCGCCAACCAGTAATTGATGCCCAGATAGCGAAAGCCCAGCAGCGCCGCAAAGGCGCCCAGCATGTACTGCGCCCCATGGGCAAAGTTGACGATCTTCAGTAGCCCGAAGATAACCGCCAGGCCCAAGCTAAGCAGCGCATAAAAGGCTCCATTCACAAGCCCAAGCGTTAGCTGGCCCATGAAGACGGCCAATGGCACGCCGAATATCATCGTCATGGTGTGATTCTCCTTGTCACCAGGCGGGGTCCGCCCGCCTGGTGCTGTTCAGCGTGACGTGCCAATCAGTTGTTCACCAGCGAACACTGGCTTTCAGAGAGCGGGCGGTAGGCTTCTTCGGCGGGAATGGTGCTGAGGATATTGTACAAGTCCCACTCACCGGTCGACTCTTCCGGCGTTTTCACCTGGGCCAGGTACATGTCGTGAACCATGCGGCCATCTTCACGAATACGGCCATTGCGGGCAAAGAAGTCCTCTACCGGCATCTCGGCCATTTGCGCACGAACGGTCTCCGGGTCATCGGTACCAGCAGCTTCTACGGCCTTGAGGTAATGCATGGTGCTGGAGTAGATACCGGCCTGAACCATGGTCGGCATGCGACCCACTTGATCGTAGTAACGCTCGGCCCACTCACGCGACTCGTCGTCCATGTCCCAGTACCAGCCAGTGGTCAGCAGCAGCCCTTGGGTGGCTTCCAGGCCCAGCGCGTGCACGTCGTTGAGGAAGATCAACAGGCCCGCCAGTTGCTGGCCGCTTTGGGTCAGGCCGAACTGGCTTGCCGTGGCGATGGCATTCACGGTGTCTGCCCCGGCGTTCGCCAGGCCCACGATCTTGGCACCGGAGCCCTGGGCCTGAAGAATGTAGGAGGAGAAGTCGCTGGTGGGGAACGGGTGACGCACGCCGCCGACAATTTCACCGCCATTGGCTTCTACCACGCTGGTCACGTCGCCTTCCAGAGCATGACCAAAAGCGTAGTCAGCGGTCAGCATGAACCAGGTATCGCCGCCCTGCTCGACGACCGCCTTGGCGGTACCGTTGGCCAGGGGATAGGTGTCATACACCCAGTGAATATGGTTCGGAGTACAGTGTTCGTTGGTAATGCTAGACGCCGCCGAGCCGGAGACGATGCCCAGGCCGTTGTTCTCTTGCAACACTTTGGTCACGGCGATAGACACAGACGACGCCACTATGCCGCCAACCATATCGACGTTACGCTGGTCGATCCACTCGCGCACGGTGTTGGCACCCACGTCGGCACTGTTGCGGTCATCGGCGCTGAAAATCACAATGGGCGAGCCGTTCACGCTGCCGCCAAAATCGGCCACCGCCATTTCCATCGCAGTTTGGCCACCTGGGCCAGCCAAATCACGGTAGGTGCCGGACATATCGGCCAAGTAGCCAATACGCACTTCACCATCGCTGATCTCGGCATGGGCGGTCGAGATCGCCATGCTGGAGGCAGCGGCAACGGCGATGCTGGCGGCCAGCGTTTTCTTCATATAGGTCATGTTCGTCTCCTGGCCCTCTGGGCCTTTGTTTTTATGATGCGGACGTTCAGTTATAGCGTTTGTGTGTGGAGCGCTTGTGTATGGAACGTAAGTGTTGCGTTTGTTGTTCTTTAAGGCCGTGCTTACAGTTTAGATGGTGTGCGATTTATACCCCCAGCATGCTGTTTAAATGTTCCCGCCGGGAAGGCAACTGCTCAGCGGTGATCTCCTCAACAATTTGGCCGTGATCCATCACAAAGTGACGATCGGCCAGCGGGGCAGCAAAGCGGAAGTTCTGCTCAACCAGCACGATGGTCATGCCGCGCTCTTTTAGCTGCACCAATACCTCGCCCAGCTTTTGCACGATGACCGGCGCCAAGCCTTCGGTGATTTCATCCAGCAGCAGCAAGCGCGCACCGGTACGCAGAATGCGCGCCATGGCCAGCATCTGCTGTTCGCCGCCGGAGAGCCGCGTGCCCTGGCTTTTGCGACGCTCGTAGAGGTTCGGGAACATGCCGTAGATTTCATCCAAGCTCATTCCGCCTGAACGCACAGTGGGTGGCAGCAGCAGGTTTTCGTGAACATCTAAGCTCGCAAAAATACCGCGCTCTTCCGGGCAGTAGCCAATGCCTAACCGGGGAATATGGTGCGGCTTCATGCGCAGGGTTTCATTGCCATTAATGACAATCGAACCGGTGCGCCGCCCCACCATATTCATAATCGCTTTTAGGGTGGTGCTGCGGCCCGCGCCGTTGCGGCCCAGCAGAGTCACCAGCTCGCCACGTTTCACGTCGAAATTCACCCCATGCAGAATGTGCGATTCGCCATAGAAGGCATGCAGGTCCTGCACGCGGAGCATTTCCAGGCTTTGGGTCTCTGCGGCCGGATGTTCGAGGGCTTCTGCGGTCTTCATACGGCGGCCTCCTCACTGGCAGCTTCGCTGCCCATATAGGCTTCACGTACCAGCGGGTTGCGGGAAACGCTGTCGTAGTCGCCTTCCGCCAATACCGCACCTCGGGCCAATACCGTAATGCGGTCACACAAGCGGCTGACCACGCTCAGGTTGTGCTCCACCATCAGCACGGTACGCCCCTGGGAAACGCGCTTGATCAACGCCACGATGCGATCCACGTCTTCGGCACCCATGCCCTGGGTGGGCTCGTCCAGCAGCATCATGCTGGGGTCCAGCGCCAGAGTGGTCGCTACCTCCAGGGCGCGCTTGCGGCCATAGGGCATTTCAACCGTCAATGTATCGGCATACTCGCGCAGCCCCACTTCATCCAGCAAGGCCAGCGCACGATCATTGAGGTGATCCAGCGTTTTTTCGGACTTCCAGAAATGAAACGACGTGCCCAACTGGCGCTGCAGCGCAACGCGTACGTTTTCCAGCGCCGTCATGTGCGCAAACACCGCCGAAATCTGAAACGAGCGCACCAGGCCCAACTGGGCAATGTCATTGGATTTCTTGCTGGTAATCGGCTGGCCACGGTAGAGAATCTCACCGCGCGTTGGAGGGAGGAACTTGGTGAGCAGGTTGAACACCGTGGTTTTGCCAGCACCGTTGGGGCCGATCAGGGCGTGGATATGCCCTTCCTGCACCTGTAGGTTGACGTTATCCACGGCCGTAAAGCCGCGAAACTCTTTGGTCAGCCCTCGCGTTTCGAGCACTGGCCCCTGGGTCACTTCATCTGCACGCATGAGGTAGGACGCCTCTTGTTGTTCTTGTAGGGTGGGAAGCGCAGCGGAGTAACCGGCAACGCATCCTTACCTGAACGTAAGCTGTAGGTGCAAACTAGCAACCCAGCACCGGGTATTACAATTACAACTTTGGTCTATGCACCACGATAGCACAGCGCTTGAAAACGCTGAAATCACTAAATTTCAACAGCTTGTAAATTTTAAATGCTTGCCAACGATAGCCATTCGCTGCTTTACGTTAACGTAAACTTGTTTTAGCCTCATGGTCAGTGTTCCATAGGGACATTCCCCTATCGACGAGAATAACGATCATGAGCAAAACCTACACGATCAGCGAGTTGGCCAGCGAGTTCGATGTCACCACGCGCAGCATCCGTTTTTATGAAGATCAGGAGCTGCTGCACCCTTCTCGCCGTGGGCAAACACGCATTTACAGCAGTAAGGACCGCGTACGCCTGAAGCTGACCCTGCGCGGCAAACGGCTGGGCTTTTCACTGGCCGAGATTCGCGAACTGTTCGAGCTGTGGGACGAAACCCGCAGCGGCAGCGAAAAGCAGTTGCACCTGATGCTCAGCAAGATCGGCGAACGCAAGGCTGCGCTGGAGCAGCAGATGAAAGACATCACCATGGTGCAACTGGAGCTGGAGAGTGCCGAAATCCGCTGCCGCCAGGCGCTGGAAGAGTTGAACGAGAAACACCCGGCCACTTCCAAATAAGCCGCCCGAATACCGCCAGCAGACACGGCCCACTAACAATCAACAAGCAACGACAACAAGGTGATTGAGCATGTTTTCCCACTATACAGAACTGAATTTTGGCCTCGATGACGAGCTGAACATGCTGCGCGAACAGGTCAATGCGTTTGCCGCCAGCGAAATCGCGCCCAGAGCCGCCGAGATCGACCGTAACAACGAGTTCCCCAACGACCTGTGGCAGAAGTTTGGTGAGATGGGGCTGCTGGGCATTACCGTCCCGGAAGAGGATGGCGGTAGCGGCATGGGCTATCTGGCGCACTGCATTGCCATGGAAGAGATCTCTCGTGCCAGTGCGTCGGTGGCCCTCTCTTATGGCGCGCACTCCAACCTGTGCGTCAACCAGTTGAAGATCAACGCCTCCGCCGAGCAGAAAGCCAAATACCTGCCCAAACTGATCAGCGGTGAGCACGTGGGCGCGCTGGCCATGTCGGAGCCAGGTGCCGGTTCCGATGTAGTGTCGATGCAGCTGCGCGCCAAGGAAGATGGCGACCACTACGTGCTCAACGGCAACAAGATGTGGATCACCAACGGCCCCGATGCCGACGTGCTGGTGGTCTACGCCAAGACCGACCCGGAGGCAGGCTCCAAGGGCATCACCGCATTCATCATCGAGAAAGGCATGCCCGGCTTCACCACCGCCCAGAAGCTCGACAAGTTGGGCATGCGCGGCTCCAACACCTGCGAGCTGGTGTTTCAGGACTGCCGCGTGCCCGCCGAGAACGTGCTGGGCGAGGTAGGCAAGGGCGTGCGGGTATTGATGAGCGGGCTGGATTACGAGCGCACCGTGCTGGCCGCCGGCCCCATCGGCATCATGCAGGCCGCCATGGACGTGGTCATTCCCTATATCCACGAGCGCAAGCAGTTCAACCAATCCATCGGCGAGTTCCAGCTGGTACAGGGCAAAGTGGCCGACATGTACACCACGCTGAATGCTTGCCGCGCTTACCTGTATGCCGTGGCCAGCGCCTGCGACCGGGGCCAGACCTCGCGCAAGGATGCCGCCGGGGTGATTCTGTATTGTGCTGAAAAGGCCACCCAGGTCGCGCTGGACGCCATTCAACTGCTGGGCGGCAATGGCTATATCAACGAATACCCCACCGGCCGCCTGCTGCGCGATGCGAAGCTCTATGAAATTGGCGCCGGTACCAGCGAAATTCGCCGCATGCTGATTGGTCGCGAACTCTTCACCGAAAGCCATTAATCGACTCAGGAAGGTTTGCGCCATGAGCACACTATCGACACAGATCAACCCGCGCAGCGATGTGTTTCAGGCCAACGAGGCCGCCATGCTGGGGGAGGTGAACAAGCTGCGTGAGCTGACCGCGGCCATCGCCCAGGGCGGCGGCGCCAACGCCCGCAGCCGCCACGAAAGCCGTGGCAAGCTGTTCGTACGTGACCGTATCGACCACTTGATCGATGAAGGCTCGCCGTTTCTGGAATTTTCTGCGCTGGCAGCCCATCACGTTTACGACAGCGATGTGCCCGCCGCCGGGGTGGTCACCGGGATTGGCCGGGTATCGGGGGTGGAGTGCGTGATCGTGGCCAACGATGCCACGGTCAAGGGCGGCACCTACTTCCCGCTGACGGTGAAAAAGCACCTGCGCGCCCAGGAAGTGGCTCGCAAGCACCGCCTGCCATGCATCTACCTGGTCGATTCCGGCGGGGCTTTCCTGCCCCGCCAGGACGAGGTCTTCCCCGACCGCGACCACTTCGGCCGCATTTTCTACAACCAGGCCACGCTCTCTGCCGAGGGTATCCCGCAAATCGCGGTGGTCATGGGCTCCTGCACCGCAGGCGGTGCTTATGTGCCCGCCATGGCGGACGAGTCCATCATCGTCAAGGAGCAGGGAACGATCTTTTTGGGTGGCCCACCGCTGGTCAAAGCAGCGACCGGGGAAAACATCAGCGCCGAAGACCTGGGCGGCGCCGATGTGCACACCCGCATCAGCGGCGTGGCCGACCACTACGCCGAAAACGACGCCCATGCGCTGCAGCTGGCACGGGCCTGCGTGTCCCGGCTCAACTGGCAAAAGCGTGGCCAGCTCGCCATGCAACCCCCCAGGCCGCCAAGACTCGACCCCGCAGAGCTGTACGGCATCGTCGGCACCGATCTGAAAAAACCTTACGATGTGCGCGAAGTGATCGGCCGTATCGTCGATGGCTCTGATTTCGATGAGTTCAAGCGCTACTACGGCGACACCCTGGTGACCGGCTTTGCACATATCCACGGCTACCCGGTGGGTATCGTCGCCAACAACGGCGTGCTGTTTTCGGAAAGCGCCGTGAAAGGCGCGCACTTCATCGAACTGTGTGCCCAGCGCAAGATTCCGCTGGTCTTCCTGCAGAACATCACCGGCTTCATGGTGGGCTCCAAATACGAGCACGAAGGCATCGCCAAGCACGGCGCCAAACTGGTCACCGCCGTGGCCTGCGCCAACGTACCGAAGTACACCGTGCTGATTGGTGGCAGCTTCGGTGCTGGCAACTACGGCATGTGTGGCCGAGCCTACGACCCCAATCTGCTGTTCATGTGGCCCAATGCACGTATTTCCGTAATGGGCGGCGAGCAGGCGGCAGGCGTACTTTCCCAGGTGAAGCGCGAGCAGTACGAACGAGAAGGCCGGGAATGGAGCAAGGCCGACGAAGAGGCCTTCAAACAGCCCACCCGCGACCAGTACGAGCACCAGGGCCACCCCTACTACGCCAGCGCGCGCCTGTGGGATGACGGAGTCATCGACCCGCTGCAAACCCGCGACGTGCTGGGTCTCTCGTTGGCCGCCGCCATGAACGCAGAAATCAAAGAGACGCGCTTCGGCGTGTTCCGGATGTAAGGGGCATCACATGGCTTACTCAACCCTGGTTATCGAATCGGGTGTCGCCCGGCTGACCTTGAACCGCCCAGAGGTGCACAACGCCTTTGACGATCGCTTGATCGCCGAACTGAACGGTCATCTAGAAACCCTGCACGATCTGGCCAGCGCAGGCGACGTGCGCGTGGTGATCCTCGGCTCCGAGGGCAAGAGCTTTTCGGCCGGTGCGGACCTGAACTGGATGAAGCGCATGGTCGATTACGACCTGGCCGACAACCTGGCCGATTCACGCAAGCTGGCGGCGCTGATGCACGGCCTGGACACGCTGCCCTGCCCCACCCTGTGCCGCGTTCAGGGCGCCGCGTTCGGTGGCGCAGTCGGGCTTGCCGCCTGCTGCGACATCGTCATCGCTTCCGAGAAGGCTCGGTTTTGCCTGTCGGAGGTCAATATCGGCCTGTCACCGGCCGTGATCAGCCCTTACGTCCAGCGCGCCCTCGGCCAACGGCAGATGCGCCGCTACGCGCTGAGCGCCGAAGTCATGGATGCCCCCACCGCGCTGCAGCTGGGGCTCGCCCACCAGGTGGTCGAACACGATGCGCTGGATCACGCCATCGATACCATGATCGACACCCTGGCCAAGGGCTCTCCTCAGGCGCAGCGGGCAACCAAAGCCCTGCTGGCCAGCGTGGCCCAGGCCCCGGACTCGGATGCCACCCGCGAGCACACCTGCCAGGTCATCGCCCAGCTGCGGGTCAGTGAAGAAGGCCAGGAGGGCCTGGCCAGCTTTTTCGACAAGCGCCGCCCCGCCTGGACATCCCCCGAAGAACACCAACACGCCGCGGAGCCACGCTCATGACGCCTACCCCGACCCCCTTCGATACCCTACTGGTAGCCAACCGGGGTGAAATTGCCTGCCGCGTGATGCGCACCGCCCGCCGTCTGGGGCTGAAAACCGTGGCGGTCTACTCGGATGCCGATGCCACCGCCCGCCATGTGCGGGAAGCCGACGAGGCCGTGCGTCTTGGCCCGGCGGCCGCCCGGGAAAGCTACCTGAACATCGAGGCAGTGATCGACGCCGCCCAACGCACCGGCACCGGCGCCATTCACCCCGGTTACGGCTTTCTGTCCGAAAACGGCACCTTCGTCAAAGCGCTGGAACAGGCCGGTATTACCTTCGTTGGCCCGCCCGCTTCCGCCATTGCCGCCATGGGCGACAAATCGGCGGCCAAGGCACGCATGGCCAACGCGGGGGTGCCGCTGGTACCGGGCTATCATGGCGACGACCAGAATGACGCCCTGCTGCGCGCCGAAGCCGACAAGATTGGCTACCCGGTGATGCTGAAGGCCAGCGCAGGCGGTGGCGGCAAGGGCATGCGCGTGGTCGAAAGCGGCGAAGGCTTCAAGGCAGCGCTGGACGGCTGCCGCCGAGAATCGAAAGCCGCCTTTGGCGACGACCGCATGCTGATCGAAAAGTATCTGGTGCAGCCCCGCCATGTGGAGGTACAGGTCTTTTGCGACCGCTACGGCCAAGGCGTGTACCTCTTCGAGCGCGACTGCAGCGTGCAGCGTCGCCACCAGAAAGTCATCGAAGAAGCCCCCGCCCCCGGCATGACGCCCGAGCTGCGCACCGCCATGGGCGACGCCGCCGTTCGCGCTGCCAAGGAGATCGGCTACGTGGGCGCGGGCACGGTGGAGTTCCTTCTGGACGCCGATGGCTCGTTCTACTTCATGGAGATGAACACCCGCCTGCAGGTGGAGCACCCCGTCACCGAGATGATCACCGGCCAGGATCTGGTGGAGTGGCAATTGCGAGTCGCCATGGGCGAGCCGCTGCCCTGTCGTCAGGACGAGCTGACCATCACCGGCCACAGCTTCGAGGCGAGGCTCTACGCCGAGGACCCGGAGCAGGACTTCTTGCCTGCCACCGGCCTGCTGGCCCGCTTCGAACTGGACACCGAAGGCGCGGGCCTGGCCGCCGACCAGGTGCGCCTGGACAGCGGCGTGGAGAGCGGCGATCGCGTGTCGATGCACTACGACCCCATGCTGGCCAAGCTGATCGTGCACGGTGTCGACCGCGACGCAGCGCTGGCTACCTTGAACCGGGCGCTGGCCGCGCTGGATGTGCAGGGGGTGGTGACCAACCGCGCCTTCCTGCAGCGGCTGGCCAATCACCCCGGCTTCAAGAACGTCGAGCTGGACACGCGCTTCATCGAACGCAACGAAGCGACGCTATTCGCGCCACGCCGCTACACCACGCAGGACTATGCCAGCGCTGCGCTGATCGGGCTGCACCAGCTGGCTCAGGAGTGCGAAAGCGACTCGCCCTGGGACCGCCACGACGGCTTCCGGCTCAATGCCCCGCACACCATCCGCATCACGCTGTGCGACCCCAGCGCGGCGCAAGGCTCGGAGAGGGACAGCCTGGTCGTGGTGGAGGGCAAACGCACGAACCTGGACGCCCAGTGGCAGCTGACCATCGGCGAGCACACGCTCAGCGCCAGCCTGCAACCGCTGGCAGGCGATGCGGTGGCGGTGACCCTCGACGGCCATCGCCGTCGCCTGCAGGCCTACCGGGATGGCAATGTCGTCGTGATGGCCGAACCCAGCGGCGAAACCCGCCTGCTCTGGCAGCGTATCGACGCCATCGACCACGGCCATCAGGAAACCGAAGCGACCCTCACCGCCCCCATGCACGGCACCGTCGTGGCGCTGCTGGTCGAGCCCGGCGCCACAGTGGAAAAAGGCATGCCCTTGATGGTCATGGAGGCCATGAAAATGGAGCACACCATGACGGCACCGACCCACGGCAGCGTGGCCACGTTCCACTTCCAGGCAGGCGACACGGTCAGCCAGGGTGACGTGCTGCTCGACTTTGCCCCCAGCGAATAGGAGCTTTTCATGGCACTGCCTACGGCTATCAAGCTGTTTGAAATGGCCCCTCGCGACGGGCTGCAGAACGAACCGGGCACCCTGGTGCCCACTGCCACCAAAATCGCGCTGATCGAGCGCCTGGCAGCGGCCGGCCTGCGGCATATCGAAGCCGCCAGCTTCGTTTCTCCCAAGTGGGTACCGCAGATGGGCGATGCCGCCGAGGTGATGCGCGGCCTCAAACGCCAGCCCGGCGTGGTGTATTCTGCCCTCACGCCGAACCTGAAGGGGCTGGAAGGCGCTCTGGACGTGGGCGTCGAGGAGGTCGCCGTGTTTGGCGCCGCCTCGGAAGCGTTCTCGCAGAAGAACATCAACTGCTCTATCACCGAGTCGCTGGCACGCTTTGAGCCAGTGCTCGCACGGGCCAACGAGGCAGGCGTGCGAGTGCGTGGCTACGTCTCCTGCGTGCTGGGGTGCCCCTACGAAGGTGACATCGCCCCGCAGAAAGTCGCCGAGGTGGCGAAAGCGCTCTACGACATGGGCTGTTACGAGATTTCCCTCGGGGACACCATCGGTACCGGCACGCCGCTGGCCGCCAAACGCATGATCGAAGCCACCGCCCAACACGTGCCCATCGAACGGCTGGCCGCGCACTTCCATGACACTTACGGCATGGCCATCGCCAACCTGTACGCCGTGCTGGAAGAGGGCGTCGGCGTCATCGACGCCGCCACGGCAGGCCTCGGTGGCTGCCCCTATGCCAAGGGCGCCTCCGGCAACGTGGCCATGGAAGACGTGCTGTACCTGCTGCAAGGACTCGGCATCGAGACCGGTATCGACCTGCAAGCGGTGATCGACACCGGCGACTGGATCACGCGGCAGTTGGGCCGCCAGCCCAGCGCCAAAGTGGCGCTGGCCAGAGGGTGCACACAGCGCACTCCCGGCTAGTACAGCCCGGCGCTAATAATTAAAAACGCTTCACTTCCCGTTCAGACAACAATAAAGATTTCGGAGAGACTCACCATGGCATCATCTGCACCGCTTTCCAGCGCCCTGCCCAGCTACACCAGCAGCACCGCCGACAAACCCTTGCTGGGCATGACCATTGGCGACAAGTTCGACCAGATTGCCGCCCAATACCCGGACAACGACGCGTTGATCGCACTGCACCAGAACATTCACTGGAGCTACCGAGAACTGCAGCGAGAGGTGAATCGCTGCGCTCGGGCCCTGCTTGCCATCGGGGTCAAGAAAGGCGACCGGGTCGGCATCTGGGCACCCAACTGCAGCGAGTGGACGCTGAGCCAGTTTGCCACCGCCAAGATCGGTGCCATTCTGGTCAACATCAACCCCTCTTACCGGACCCACGAGCTGGAGTACGCGCTCAACCAATCCGGCGCACGCTTTTTGATCACCGCCCACCAGTTCAAGAGCTCCCACTACACCGCCATGCTGTACGAGCTGGCCCCCGAGCTGAACCACTGCGCCGAAGGAGCGCTGAACGCCCATAAGTTGCCGCAGCTGCAGTGCATCATCAATCTCAGCGACGAGAAGCACAGCGGCATGTGGCGCTGGGCCGACTTCATTGACCAGGCCGACACCGTCAGCCAGACCGAAGTGGACGACCTGCAAGCCACCCTGCAGTTCGACGACCCGATCAACATTCAATACACCTCCGGCACCACGGGGTTTCCCAAGGGGGCCACACTCTCCCACCACAACATTCTCAACAACGGCTTTTTCGTGGCAGAGAGCATGGGCTTTACCAGCGCCGACCGGCTGGTAATCCCGGTGCCGCTCTACCACTGCTTCGGCATGGTCATGGGCAACCTGGGCTGCATGACCCATGGGGCCGCCATGATCTACCCGGACGAAGGCTTCGACCCCGGTAAAGTCCTGAAAGCCGTCCATGAGCAGAAAGCCACCGCCCTCTACGGCGTGCCCACCATGTTCATTGCCGAGCTCGAACACCCCGACTTCGCGTCGACCGACTTTTCGTCGCTGCGAACCGGGATCATGGCTGGCTCCATCTGCCCTGCCGAAATCATGAAGCAGGTCATCGACAAGATGAACATGAAGGGCGTGCAGATTGCCTATGGCATGACCGAGACCAGCCCGGTGTCGACACAGACCGGCGCCAACGACACCATCGACAAGCGCGTTTCCACCGTGGGCCGTACCCAGCCCCACCTGGAAAGCAAGATCGTCGACCCAGGCAATGGCGGCATCCTGCCCCGTGGAGAAATCGGCGAGCTGTGCACCCGTGGCTATAGCGTGATGCTCAAGTACTGGAACAACGACAAAGCCACCGCCGAAGCCATCGACGAGGCAGGCTGGATGCATACCGGCGACCTGGCCACCATGGATGACGAGGGCTACATCCAGATCGTGGGGCGTATCAAGGACATGGTGATTCGCGGCGGTGAAAACGTCTACCCGAAAGAGATCGAAGAGTTTCTGTACACCCACCCGGCCATTTCCGAAGTCCAGGTCACCGGCGTACCCGACAAGAAGTATGGCGAAGAGCTGATCGCCTGGGTGAAGCTCAACACCACCGCGGGCGAGATCACCGGTGAAGACCTGCGCGAATACTGCAAGGGCAAGATCACTCACTTCAAGATCCCCCGCTACTTCAAGTTCGTGGATGCGTTCCCCATGACCGTCACCGGCAAGATCCAGAAGTTCAAGATGCGCGAAATCTCGATAGAAGAGCTGGGCCTGGACGAGCAGAAGTAGCCGCCATGGCAAAGCCCCTGGCGCATCATTACGATCAGGGGCTGCGCGATCAGGAGATCCTCCAGCAGTTGCGCAGCCATTATCCTGAGGGTCCGACGCTGCACCAGCTCGCGCCACTGGACCAACTGCATATCGGTGGCCTGGCCGCCTCGGCCAGGCTGTTGGCCCTGATCGAGCCGCAAAGCGAGGTGCTGGACATCGGTGCCGGGCTGGGCGGGCTGATGCGCCAGGGCGCGGCCATGGGTCTACACATGACCGGGCTGGATATCACCCACCGCTTCAGCGCGCTCAACCGGGCCATCAGCCAACTCACTCCCGTCTCCACGGGCGGCAAATTGCACTGGGTGACGGGAAATGCCAGCGCTCTGCCGTTTACCGACGCGAGCTTCGATGCGGTGGTGTTTCAGCACAGCCTGATGAACATGCCTGACCCGGAAAGCGTGCTGGCCCAGTGCCGCCGAGTGCTGCGCCCCGGCGGGCAGCTGGTGATGCACGAAGTGGTGGGCGGCTCGAACCAGGCAGCGCTGCGCTTCCCGGTGCCCTGGGCGGAAGGGCCCGAACATTCGCACCTGCTCAGCCTGGAGGCATTGACTACCCTGCTGCAACGGCAAGGCTTCACCTTGCAACACCACGAGGATTGGAGCCAGACCGCCCTGGCGTGGCGCCAGCGTCAACGCCAAAAGGAGCAGACCGCCCAGCCTGCGGTCGTCTCGCCCCAGTGGGTATTTGGCGAGCGCTTTCTGACCATGGGCAAGCACCTGCTGGAAAATCTCGCTCAACAGGCAATTAACGTGGTGGAAATCAGCGCCCGCTGCTAACCTGTAACGGTTGACTCGATAAACTGCGACCCGCCTGCATAACGATAAGGTCACGATCAAGGACAAGAGGAACGCCAATGAACCGCCTGGCAAGCACCCTGCTCCTGACGCTGGTGAGCGCTGCGCCCTTCGCCACCGCCCTGGCGAGTGACGACACGGTATTGCTGGCGTATGCAGCGCCCGACGGTGAGTGGATTCGGCTGGATAACGGCGTGGTGCTGGAAGGCAGCGACCTGAGCAGCCTGGACACCAACACCACCGGCTTTCGGCTGACCGCAGGCTTCAGCCCCGAACGGCTGCCACGGCTGGATATCGGTGCCGAGATCGCCTATCGCGAAAGTGAAGAAGTCCCCATTACGTCCCAGGTGAGCCCGCTGCTCATGGATACCCTAAGCCTGGGTGGCGCCCTGGTGGCAGGCGTGCGCATGGGCGCCGTCAGCGTTTATGCCAAATCCGGCTTCACCGAGTGGCGGGGTGAAGCGTACCAGCCCCATGCCGATGATGGCGGCACGGCGCTGCTGCAAGGCTTCGGCGCCACCATGACCGTCAACCGGTTAATCAGCCGTTTCGAGTACGAGCGTATCGACACGCCCACGCTCAGCCACCTCAATATGCTCAGCGCTTCGCTACACCTGCCGTTTTAATCCCGGTTTTCGATGCTGCCAGCCGAGATGTCTCTTGACCCTGCGCTTATTCGTGTTAATGTACTAGCGTACTAGTACATTAACACGATTTTCATCGACCGCTGGTGACTCACTCATGACCCTCTCTCCGTCACACTATCAGGCTGAGCTGGTACGCCATCTGGTGGCCATCGAGACCCCCGAGGCCATGGACGCTGCGCTGGCCAGCCTGCTGACACCAGCGGAGTACCAGGAAATCAGCAAGCGTCTGCAGATTTTCAAGCTGCTCAACGAAGGGGTACCCCACCGCAAGATTGCCGATACCCTCGGGGTCGGTATTGCCACGGTATCCAGGGGCTCTCGCGCACTGAACCAGTCATCTTCATCACGGAACGACCCTTTATGAGCACTCACACTCAGGCCAACACCACTGGCCCAACGCCGTTTACACTGCCCCGTAAACCGCACTACGTGACGTTGGCGGCAGACTGCGACTTCTTCGCCCTGTTTCAAAAAATCGAGCGCCGCTTCGACACCTGCTACATGCTGGAGTCGCTGGGCGAAGATAGCCATATGGCGCGCCACTCGATCATTGGCTTCGACCCCGAATATACGCTGTACGCCAATGGCCACACGCTGACCATCGAAAACCGCGGCGGGCAGGCCGAGCAGTACACCAGCGAGAACCCCTACGAGCTGCTGCGCAGCCTGATTCCGCAGAACATCATTTCCCGCAAGTATGCCGGGGGCCTCAGCGGCTATCTGGGCTACGACGCCATGCAGTACTTCGAGCCTTCGCTGACGCTGAAAGCCAGCGACGACTTCGATACCTTCCGCTTCGGGCTTTACAAGGATGGCTTGATCCTCGACAAGATGACCGGGGAAGTCACCTACTTCTACTACGACAACAGCCGCTATGATTTTCTGCAGACACTGATCGAAGCAGCAGACGAGCCTGCCGGGGCGCTCAGCATTACCGCACTGGGCGACACCATGAGCAAGGCCCAGCATGCCGAAGCCGTGGCCAAAGTGAAGCAGGACATCATCGACGGCAAGGTGTTCCAGTGTGAAGTGGGATTCAAGAAGCGCTTTCGCATCCAGGGCGATACCCTGGCGCTCTATGACCAGCTGCGCACCATCAACCCGTCACCGCAGATGTATTACGTCAAATTCGGTGAACAGAAGCTGATCGGCGCCAGCCCCGAACTGCTGTTTCGTCTGCGCCAGGGCGAAATGGAAACCTTCCCGCTGGCGGGCACCACGCTCCGTGGCCAGACCCCCCAGGAAGACACGCAGCTGGCCCGCGCACTGCTCAACGACCCGAAGGAGATCGCCGAGCACAACATGATCGTGGACCTGCACCGCAACGACATCGGCCGCGTGGCCCAGTTTGGAACGGTGAAGGTACGCAGCCTGATGGACATCAAGCGGTTCAGCCACGTACAGCACATCTCCAGCGAGATCGTCGGCATCATCGCCGAAGGCGAAGACATGTTCTCCGCCCTGGCCAGCAACTTCCCTGCCGGAACGCTGACCGGTGCTCCCAAGATCGAGGCCATGAAGATCATCGACGACCTGGAAACCGACGGTCGCGGCCCCTATGGCGGCGCAGTGGGCCAGTTTTCCTTCAATGGCGACTGCACCTTCGCCATTCCGATTCGTACGGTGTTCGTCAACGGTGAACGTGCCTACGTGCAAACCTGCGGCGGCAACGTCTACGACAGCAATGCCGAGGATGAGTACGAGGAGATTCGTCGCAAGTTCGCTGGTACCCGCAAGGCGCTAGCCCCCTTTATGAGCACGGAAACGGAGAGCCCCGCATGAAGGTGCTGATCATCGACAACTACGACTCGTTCACCTACAACCTCTACCAGTTCATCGGTGAAATTCTCACCACCGAAAAGAATCGCGGGGAGCTGCCGCATTTCGAGATCGTGGTGAAGCGGAACAACCAGATCGACTTCAAGGCCATCGAGGCCATGGCCCCGGACCGCATCATCATTTCGCCGGGGCCGGGCTCGCCGGACGACCCGCGCTACTTCGGGGTGTGTGCCGAGGTCATCGAAAAACTCGGCAAGACGACGCCACTGCTGGGAGTGTGCCTGGGCATGCAGGGGATCGTGCATGTCTTTGGTGGCAAGGTGGTCAAGGCGCCGCTGCCCATGCACGGCAAGATCAGCCCCATTCACCACGATGACCGCTCGGTGTTCCAGGGCGTCCCCGACCAATTGGAAGTGATGCGCTACCACTCCTTGATTGCCGACGCCACCACCCTGCCCGAGTGCCTGGAAGTGACCGCCACGGTCGGCGCGCTGACCGCCGAGCATTTTGCCGAGCGCAGCGCCTGGCAGGCCGCAGGCGAGTTCGAGCTGATGGGCGTGAAGCACCGCGACTACCCCATCCACGGCATTCAGTTCCACCCGGAATCGTTTGCCACCGAAGGCGGCAAGGAACTGATCGCCAACTTCCTGTTCAACTCGGCCAAGGTTGCGTAAGCGCCAGCACAGCCGCCAGACAGGCCAGGTTGAGCACCACCGTGAGCCAGAAAACTCGCCGAAAAGCGGTTTTCTGGGTCTTGTGGCGCAGCTGCTGCTGAGCGCACCACGCGCCTGGCCAACCCCCCAACAGCGCCAGCCAGTGCAGCGTTTTTTCGCTCACCCGCTGGCGCTTCTTGATCGCCGCCCGCTTGTCCCATGCATAGGTGGCATAGGTCACGGCGCTGGCCGCTGCATAGAGCGCCAGCCCGAAAAGCATCCATGAGGTCATGATGGGCCCTGGCTGACTATTTGCGCCGGGAAGACGGCTTACCGGCGGCTGTTCTGCCCCCACCAGGTCGACCACCCTTGATGGCACCCTTGCCCGCGCCCGACTTGCCACCGGGTTTACTGCCGGGCCTGCCCTTGCCTTTGGCAGCCGGTTTTCCCGTTGGCTTTGCTTTGGCGCCTGGCTTACCCGACGCGACTACTTTCCCCTTGGAGTCCTGACGGCTCTTGCCACCCGAACGGGCACCTGGTGAGGCCTTTTTCGCTGCCGGTGGTTTACCCTTCGCGCCATGTCTGTTGCCGCTGTAGTCAGGCCTGTCGCTTTTTTTCTTCTCCGGTGCAGCTTGCGAGGTTTCGGTCAGGGCAATGATGGTCTCGATCTCACGGGGCGTCAGATCGCGCCAGTCGCCCAGCGCCAGGCCTTTCAAGGAGACGTTCATGATGCGTGTACGCACCAGTTGCGTCACTTCGTAACCGAAGTATTCGCACATACGGCGAATTTGACGATTCAGCCCCTGCACCAGCGTAATATTGAAGACGAAAGTAGACTCCTTGACCACGCGACACTTTTTGGTCACTTGGCCAAGAATGGGCACCCCGCCCTGCATACCGGCAATGAACTCATCGGTGATCGGCTTATCCACCGTCACCACGTACTCTTTCTCGTGATGATTGTTGGCGCGCAGAATTTTGTTGACCAGATCGCCGTTGTTGGTGAGAAAGATCAGGCCCTGGGAGTCCTTGTCCAGCCGTCCGATGGGAAAGATACGCGTGCCGTGCTTGACGAACTCGACGATATTGTCCTTTTCGGCAGACTCCGTGGTGCTGACGATGCCCACCGGCTTGTTCAGCGCGATCAATACCAGGTCTTCCTCTTCCTGCGGTTCGATCTCCTGGCCGTTCACCTTGACCCGATCTCCCGCCACCACCTGATCCCCCGTGGTGGCCCGGCGACCGTTGATATAGACATTGCCCTGCTCCACGAAGCGGTCGGCTTCGCGGCGGGAGCACAGGCCGCTTTCACTGATGTACTTGTTGATACGGGTAGAGGTTCTTAACGGCATAAAGCGCTACGTCATCCCATTGGGTTAAAAGAAGAGCCCGGCTGCTGGAGGAAGGCGACTTCTTCCGGCGTGGAGAGAACAGGCTCCAGCGTTTGAAACCAGAAGACCATCACGGCCTGCGCATCTGCGCGCATGGTGCACCTCCCCTGGAGTGCGTCGTTGACGTCCTCCCCGCCCTAAAGAGGGTGTCGCGAAAGGGGCAAAGCCGTAAAATGAACCTTCTATCTGTCTGAGAGCTTACCGTGTCGACAGCATGCA
>NZ_PINZ01000042.1:0-27465 GCF_002810305.1 Halomonas sp. 141 | reverse complement strand
ATTGGGATCCTGGGACGGTGGCTTGCTGCTGTTGCGGCTACTGGTGGCCAGGCGATCGGCCATGAGCTTGACCAGCAGCATCAGCACATCGATGGCGGCACGCAGCGACGGCGAGACCGTCTGGTCTTCCTTGAGCTGCTGCCGGACCCGCTCCAGGGCCTCGTCGACGTTGATATCGCTGATGGTCATATCGCCGCATAGGTGTGCCGAATGATGCTGTGCACTATGCCAGAAAAATCAGCTGGTTGGCGATACCCCATCCGCAGCCACCTGAATAGTTACTTTTTGTTTTTGTCACAAAAGCCTAATTAACAGGTCAACCAGGTCGACCGCAGCCTGAGCGAGATCAACGATATCAACGGAGCCAAGCAGCGATTCGCCGTGGACATAGTACCCCGCCACGTCACAAGAGCTGAAGCGCCCTGCCGTTAACTATTTAGACAGGCCGTGATGAACTGCATCACGGTTACTACTTCTGCAAGCCGGTGGCACCGGAGGAGATGGCCAAGCATTGCCTGGCACCTCCTGCCGGACTGGCTTAGGGCTGGTCGCGGCTGGCAGAAGGCGCTACTCGCCTGGCTGCCCGCCATTGACGATGGGGTAACGCCGGTCACGCCCGAAACCACGCGGCGTGACCCTTACGCCTACCGGGGCCTGGCGACGCTTGTACTCGCAGCGGTCCACCAGCTTCACCACCTTGTAGACATCGTCCTCGTCGTAACCCGCCGCAATGATGGCTTCGGCGCTCATGTCCCCTTCGATGTAGCGCACCAGAATCGCGTCCAGCACATCGTAATCCGGCAGAGAATCGCTATCCTGCTGGTCGGGCGCCAGCTCTGCGCTGGGCGGACGCTCGATGACCCGCTCCGGAATGGCCGACGACTGGGTGTTACGCCAACGTGCCAGGCGGTAAACCCAGGTCTTGTAGACATCCTTGATAGCGTTGTAGCCACCCACCATGTCGCCATAGAGCGTGGCATAGCCCACGGCCATTTCGCTCTTGTTGCCGGTGGTCAGCACCATCAGGCCCTTCTTGTTGGAAATGGCCATCAGCAGCACGCCTCGGCAGCGCGACTGCAGGTTTTCCTCGGTGGTATCACGCTCGGTGCCCGCAAAGCTATCCGCCAGGGTCGTCATGAAGGCTTCTACCATGGGCTCGATGGGCATCACGTCGTAATGCACCCCCAGCAACGTGGCCTGCTCGGCGGCATCCTGCTTGGAGATGTCGGCGGTGTAGTGGTAAGGCATCATGACCGCCTGAACGCGCTGCGGCCCTAGCGCATCCACCGCAATCGCCAGCGACAAGGCGGAGTCGATGCCGCCGGAAAGCCCCAGCACCACGCCTTTGAAGCCGCTTTTATTGACGTAGTCACGCAGCCCGGTGACCAGCGCACAGTAAAGGCTCTCTTCCGGCATGACTTCCGGCT
The DNA here is from genome assembly GCF_002810305.1 of Halomonas sp. 141. Classification (NCBI taxonomy): domain Bacteria; kingdom Pseudomonadati; phylum Pseudomonadota; class Gammaproteobacteria; order Oceanospirillales; family Halomonadaceae; genus Halomonas; species Halomonas sp. 141. The sequence goes on along the minus strand of NZ_PINZ01000042.1, from coordinate 26,038 downwards.
CGATCTCTCCGGCCTGGGGCTCCCAACGCTCGGCGCTGGTTTGCAGCAGTTGAACGGGCATCAGCCCGGCTTGCCAGTAAGGGGCCAGCACCTTGAGCTGGCCCTGCTCATCCACACAGCAAGAACCGCCATCGAACACCAGCTCATCCTGGCCGCCAATGGTGTTGACGTAGAGAATGGGGCGCTGAACGTCCTGAGCCCGCTGCTCCAGAAGGCGCAGCCGCTCGGTGGGCTTGTCCTGGTGGTAGGGTGAGGCATTCAGGCTGATCAATACTTCCGCCCCGGCCGCCTGCGCCGCCTTGACCGGCGAGCCTTCCCACAAGTCTTCACAGATCAACAGCCCCAGCTTGGCACCCTTGTGCTCGTAAACCAGTGGCTGGGTGCCGGGGGTGAAGTAGCGCTGCTCATCGAACACCTGGTAGTTCGGCAGCGCCTGCTTGGCGTACTCTGCTTCCCACTGGCCGTTGTACAGCACGCCCGCCATGTTGTAGCACTTGCCTTCACGCACGCCGGGATAACCAATGATGACCAGCACGTCTCGGGCCACCTTCTCGGCCATTTTGCCGCGGGCTTCGCGCAGGCGCGCTTCCATGGAAGGCCTCAGCAGCAGATCTTCCGGCGGGTAGCCGGAAAGAAACAGCTCGGGAAAGACCACAATGTCCGCCCCATGCTCGATCCTCGCCTCACGCACGGCCTCGATGGCGCGCGCGGCATTGCCGGGAATATCTCCCACTAGCGGGTCGAGTTGGGCCATTACCAGCGTTAAGTCTTGCATGGGCGTCAAAATCTCTTGAGAATCTTCAGAATACGATGGCACTTGGGGCATTGTCCCGCAAGGTGCGCCTGCTGGCAAAGGCCATACGGCTACAGGCGTACTGCCCGCTTTTCCCGGTATGGGAGTTATCGAGGATGAACCTGTTGATCATTCGACTGATTATTTTTGCGGTGCTGTTTTATGCAGGCCTGAAACTCTACGGCATGTATCGCCAGCACCGCCTTTCCCAGCAGCAGCCCGCCCCTCCTCGCCATGAAGGCGGGCAGATGGTGCGCTGCCGCTGGTGCGACGTTCACGTGCCGGAGAGCGAGGCACTGCGTGACCATGAGCAGTGGTTTTGCTGCAGCGCCCACCGCGACCGCTTCCTACAGGAACAGCGTGATCGCGACGACGGTAACGCTTAAAGCGCTATCCCCGACGCAGCGCCACCGGCCAGTAAGGTGCGGGGTCGATCAGCGGCTCACGATCCAATAGCTGGTCGACCAGCAGATGCGTCGAGGCGGGAGCCAGTACCAGCCCATTGCGGTAGTGCCCTGCATTGACGAACACGTTGGGAAATTCCGGCAGCGCGCCGATGAACGGAATGCCGTCCGGGGAGCCCGGACGCAGCCCCGCCCAGTGATACGCCACGGGGTACCTGGCCAGCGCAGGAATGATATTTTCAGCACTCTGGCGCAGCGACGCCAAGGCGTCCTGATCAGTGGTTTTATCGAACCCGGCCTCTTCCAGCGTCGAGCCCACCAGCAGCAGACCATCGTTGCGCGGAATCACATAGCGACCATCTTTGAGCACCACCCGCTGCACCAGCCCTGGCGGGGTCTGATAAGCGATCATCTGCCCTTTCACGGGCCGAACGGGCAACTGGATACCCAGGCCTTCCAGTAGCTGGGCTGCCCAGGCTCCGCCACATACCACTACTCGCTCGGCATGCAGCTCGCCCGACGCCATGGCCACCCCCACGACCTTGCCCTGGCGCTGGAGGAAGCCGGTGACCTGACACTGCTCGACCAGCGTGACGCTCGGCATCGCCGCCAGCCGGGCCCGCAGCGCCTGGCCAAGGCGGGGGTTACGAATGCTACCCAGCGTCGGCATCCACAGAGCGCTCCCGCCAGAGGCCAGCGCGGCGGGCTCTTTCTGCTGCACGACCTCTGCCTCGACCCGTTCGAGCGGCTTGCCCATTTGCCGAGCCCACGCCAGCGCCTGCTCGTCATCTTCCACGTTCAGGTAGAGCAGGCCTTTCTGGCGATACTCGGGGTCGATGCCCGTTTCTTCCAGCAGCCGTAGCGCCAGCGTGGGGTAGACCCCTTCCGACCAGCGCGAGAGCCGCGACACCGGCTCACCGTAACGCCAGGGGTAGAGCGGCGAGACGATACCCCCACCCGCCCAGGAAGCCTCCTGGCCACACTGCCCCCGCTCTACCAACGTGACCTGCTGCCCTGCATCAGCCAGCTGGAGCGCGGTCATCATGCCGATGACACCGCCGCCAATAATTAAGATATGGCTCACAAGCTTTGTCCGTTTTGGCTTACATAAAAAGAGCACAAGGCCCTCTAGGATAAGTCCCATGACCGTACACAGAGGGTCTCATGATGACATGCGATACCGCTGCACACCCACGGCCTGGCTCGGTTCAGCGAGGCTTTACGCTCCTCGAGCTGATGGTGGCCCTGGTGCTGATGGCCGTCATGACTGCCTGGCTGGCCCCAGGTTTTCAAGCCTTGGGGCACCACAGCATGCTCAACAGCGAAGCAACGCGGCTACAGGCGGCGTTTGCATTGGCCCGTAACACGGCCATTACCCAGCGCACATCGGTCACCGTCTGCCCTGCCAACCCACAACGCAACGCCTGCACGGCGAGCTGGCACGAAACCCTGATGGTGGTGAAAGGGCGCGCAACGGATACCGTCAAGCCAGAACACGTACTGCGTACCTTTCCAGGCCAATCGACTACCTATACCACCTATAACCGCGGCTGGCGGCGAGTGACCTACACGCCGCTTGGCCATGCCAGCGGCTATAACGGCAGCTTCGACGTGTGCGCGACCGGTGAAACGGGCAAGCGGCTAGTGCTGAGTCCGCTAGGCCGACTGCGTATTGATAAGACGCCTATCGACTGCTAGCCATGGCCGCTTCAGGCAATACCGTCCAGGTAACGCTCGGCATCCAGTGCTGCCATGCAGCCACTGCCCGCCGAGGTGATGGCCTGGCGATAGATATGGTCCATGACGTCGCCACAGGCAAACACGCCTGGCACGCTGGTGGCCGTGGCGTTACCCTCGCTGCCGGACTGCACCTTGATATAGCCACCGTTCATTTCCAGCTGGCCTTCGAAAATGCCCGTATTGGGGCTGTGGCCAATGGCGATGAACAGCCCAGGTGCGTGGATCTCCTTGGTGCTGCCGTCCTGGGTCGACTTCACCCGCACGCCGGTGACGCCGGTATTGTCGCCCAGCACTTCTTCCACCTCGTAAAACCATTCCAGGGCGATCTTGCCTGCCTCTGCCTTCTCGAACAGCTTGTCCTGCAGGATCTTTTCGGCGCGAAGCGTATCGCGGCGATGGACCAGCGTGACCTTGGAGGCAATGTTCGACAGGTAGAGCGCTTCTTCGACCGCCGTGTTGCCACCGCCAACCACGATCACTTCCTGATTGCGGTAGAAGAAACCGTCGCAGGTAGCACAGGCAGAGACCCCCTGGCCCATGAACTGCTGCTCTGACGGCAGCCCCAGATAGCGAGCGCTGGCGCCGGTAGCCACGATCAGGGCGTCGCAGGTATAGACGCCGCTATCGCCCTTCAGGGTGAACGGCTTCTCGCCCAGGCTCACCTCGTGGATATGATCGAACAGCACTTCGGTGTTGAAACGTTCGGCATGCTGTTTCATGCGCTCCATCAGCTCAGGCCCTTGTACGCCCTCGGCATCGCCAGGCCAGTTGTCCACGTCGGTCGTCGTGGTCAATTGGCCACCCGCCTGCATGCCGGTAATCAGCAGTGGCTTCAGATTTGCCCGAGCGGCATAAACCGCTGCCGTGTACCCCGCCGGGCCAGAGCCTAGAATGATCAAACGTTCATGACGCGTTTCCATGACACCACCTTTGTGACAATTGAGCAGAGTTCGTCGTCGACATTCGTTGCAGGGCCGACATTCGCAGAAGAGTCTGCCTGAAATGGCGTCGAGTACAAGCAATTACAAGGGTTGGTCTACGCTATTAGGCCAGGATAGCTTGAAAGGCGAGCCAGCCACACCCATGTGCTCTATATGGGCCATACTATTGATTAGCGCTATCCAGACAGTGGCCGTTGCGATACCCATAAGCGATCGAGAGGAGAATGGAATGAGCAAGATACCCAGCACGCTTCATACCCTGACGGCAGGAAGCCAGGAGTATCACTACTACAGCTTGCCCAAAGCAGCCGAAACGCTGGGCAACATCGACCGGCTGCCCAAGACACTCAAGATTCTGCTCGAAAACCAGCTGCGCTTCGCTGACGACGAGAGCGTCGAACAGGCCGACATGCAAGCCCTGGTCGACTGGCAAAAAGAGGGGCGGTCCAGCCGCGAAATCGGTTACCGCCCTGCCCGCGTTCTGATGCAGGACTTCACCGGCGTACCGGGGGTCGTGGATCTCGCCTCCATGCGCGCAGCGGTCGAGTCCCTGGGCGAAGACCCCGCCCGCATCAACCCGCTCACTCCGGTCGATCTGGTCATCGACCACTCGGTCATGGTCGACAAGTTTGGCACCCCCACGGCCTTTCAGGAGAACGTGGATATCGAAATGCAGCGTAACGGCGAGCGTTACGAGTTCCTGCGCTGGGGCCAGAAAGCATTCGACAACTTCAGTGTCGTGCCGCCCGGCACCGGCATTTGCCACCAGGTTAACCTGGAGTACCTGGGCCGCACCGTCTGGACCAAACAAGAAGACGGCAAAACCTTCGCCTACCCGGACACGCTGGTAGGCACCGACTCCCACACCACCATGATCAACGGCCTGGGCGTACTGGGCTGGGGGGTAGGCGGCATCGAGGCCGAGGCGGCCATGCTGGGCCAGCCGGTATCGATGCTGATTCCCGAGGTTATCGGCTTCAAGCTGACCGGCAAGCTGCAGGAAGGCATTACGGCCACCGACCTGGTTCTCACGGTCACCGAGATGCTGCGCAAGAAGGGCGTGGTCGGCAAGTTCGTCGAGTTCTACGGAGATGGCCTGAAAGACCTGCCGCTGGCCGACCGCGCCACCATTGCCAACATGGCCCCCGAGTATGGCGCCACCTGCGGCTTCTTCCCGGTGGACGATGAAACCCTCAATTACCTGCGCCTGACGGGCCGTGAAGATGAGCTGGTCGCGCTGGTCGAAGCGTACAGTAAGGCCCAGGGGCTCTGGCGTGAGCCCGGTGACGAGCCCATCTTCACCGATACCCTCAGCCTCGACATGAGCAGCGTGGAAGCCAGCCTGGCAGGCCCCAAACGCCCGCAGGATCGCGTCTCTCTCAAGAACATGCCCAAGGCGTTCGCCAGCGTCATGGAGGAAGATGGCAAGCCCTACCCTGCTACGGAAACGGGCAAGCTTTCCTCGGAAGGCGGCCAGACCGCCGTCGGCATCGACCGGAGCTTCGAACGCTCGTTTCAGCATAACGATAGCCAAGCGGTCAAGATGGGTGAGCAGGATTTCAACCTGGACCCCGGCGCCGTGGTCATCGCGGCCATCACTTCTTGCACCAATACCTCCAACCCCAGCGTCATGATGGCGGCGGGCCTGTTGGCACGTAACGCGCGTCAGAAGGGGCTGGCCACCAAACCCTGGGTCAAGACGTCCCTGGCGCCTGGCTCCAAGGTGGTCACCGACTACCTGGCCGCTGCCGAACTGAACGATGACCTGGATGCGCTGGGCTTCAACCTGGTGGGCTATGGCTGCACCACCTGTATCGGCAACTCCGGTCCGCTGCCCGACGCCATCGAAAAAGCCATTCAACAGGGGGACCTTGCCGTTGCCTCCGTGCTGTCGGGTAACCGCAACTTCGAAGGCCGCGTGCATCCGCTGGTCAAAACCAACTGGCTGGCCTCACCGCCGCTGGTGGTGGCCTATGCACTGGCGGGCAACGTTCAATGCAACCTGTCCACCGACCCCCTCGGGGAAGACAGCGATGGCAATCCGGTGTACCTGAAAGACATCTGGCCCTCGCAGGCAGATATCGCCAACGCCGTACAGAAGGTCAACACCGAGATGTTCCGCAAGGAGTACGGCGCCGTTTTCGAAGGCGACGAAACGTGGCAGTCGATCAAGGTGCCGGAAAGCAACGTCTACGAGTGGCCCTCCTCCACCTACATTCAGCACCCACCCTTCTTCAAAGGCATGCAGCGCGAGCCCGATGCCATCGAAGATATCCAGAGTGCTCGGGTACTGGCGATACTGGGTGACTCCGTCACCACCGACCATATTTCCCCCGCAGGCTCCATCAAGCCCGACAGCCCTGCTGGCCGCTACCTGCAGGAGCACGGCGTCAAGCCCGTGGACTTCAACTCCTACGGCTCACGCCGAGGCAACCATGAAGTCATGATGCGCGGCACTTTTGCCAACGTGCGGATCAAGAACGAAATGCTGGACGGCGTGGTCGGGGGTGAAACGCGCCATGTGCCCAGTGGTGAGCAGATGTCGATCTATGACGCCGCCATGAAGTACAAGGAAGAAGGCACGCCGCTGGTAGTGGTGGCAGGCAAGGAGTACGGCACCGGTTCTTCCAGGGACTGGGCAGCCAAGGGAACCCGATTGCTGGGCGTACGGGCGGTGATTGCCGAATCCTACGAGCGGATCCACCGTTCCAACCTGATTGGCATGGGCGTCGTACCGCTGCAGTTCCCCGAAGGCGAGAGCCGCACGAGCCTTGGGCTCACCGGTGACGAAGAGATTTCAATTGCGGGATTAAACGACTTGAGCCCAGGCGGCACGGTCAAAGTGGTCATCAAACAGGGCGACCAGGAGCGTACCATTGATGCCAAATGCAGAATTGATACCGCCAATGAGCTGGCTTACTACCGCCACGGTGGTATCCTTCACTACGTGCTGCGCAAAATGATCGGCGCAGCCTAACGGTAAAAACTTCCAATGCTTGCATCGCCCCCACCTTGGTGGGGGCTTTTTTTGCACCGCGCCTTAGAAAGCGCGGCGACGGTAGAAGCGATACTCCGGCGACCAGCAGGACTTTTCGATACGCTCACGCAGCTCCGAGCCGCTGGTTTTCAGCGCCACGCCGTTTTGCTGCGCCTGGGCAGCCACTTCGAAAGCAATCGACTTACTGATTTCACGAATGCGCGACAGCGGTGGCAGCAGCGCACCCTGCCCCTCCCTGACCAGCGGTGCTTCACGGGCCAGAGCACGCGAGGCGCTCATTAGCATCTCGTCGGTCACGCGGTGGGCGTCGGCGGCAATCACCCCCAGGCCAATACCGGGGAAAATATAAGCGTTGTTGCACTGGGCAATGGGGTAGGTCCGCCCGTTGTAGACCACCGGCGCAAAGGGGCTACCCGTGGCTACCAAGGCCTGGCCGTCGGTCCAGCGAATCACGTCCTCAGGCACGGCTTCTGCCTGGGAGGTGGGGTTGGAGAGCGGCATGATGACCGGGTGTTCACAGCCTGCATGCATGGTACGCACGACCTGTTCGGTAAAGATGCCCCGCTGGCCACAGACCCCAATCAGGATGGTGGGTTTGATCTGGGCGATGGTCTCTTCCAGCCCCTGACCGTTCCAGTTGGCTACCAGCGCAGGATCATGGGCCAGACGACGCTGGAAATCACGCTGCCAGGTCTGGTCGGTGGTCATCAAGCCATCCCGATCGACGATGAAGATGCGCGCTCGCGCCTCTGCTTCGGTCAAACCTTCGGCCTCCATGGAGACCACTACCTGCTCGGCGATACCGCACCCCGCCGAACCACCGCCCACGAACACCACCCGCTGCTGCGCAATGGTTTCGCCCCGCGCCTGACAGGCAGCCATCAGCGTACCCACCACTACAGAGGCCGTTCCCTGCACGTCATCGTTGAAGCAGCACAGTTCGTTGCGGTAGCGCTCCAGCAATGGCACGGCGTTGGCCTGGGCAAAATCCTCGAACTGCAGCAGCACATTCGGCCAGCGACGCTTCACGGCGCAAATGAACTCGGCCATGAAGGCATCGTACTCTTCCTGGCTGACTCGCTCGTGACGCCACCCCATGTACATCGGGTCATCCAGCAGCGCCTGGTTATTGGTGCCCACGTCGATCATGATCGGCAGCGTGTAGGCAGGGCTGATGCCGCCACAAGCGGTGTACAGCGCCAGCTTACCGATAGGAATACCCATGCCGCCGATACCCTGGTCACCCAAGCCAAGAATACGCTCGCCGTCGGTTACCACAATGACCTTCACGTTGTCCTTGGTGGCACTACGCAGGATGTCGTCCATATGTTCGCGGTCCGGATAGCTGATGAACAAGCCCCGGTGGTTACGATAGATATTGGAAAACTCCTGGCACGCCTGCCCCACGGTAGGGGTGTAGATGATCGGCAGCATCTCTTCCAGATGCTCGGACACCAGACGGAAATAGAGCGTTTCGTTATCGTCCTGAATGGCGCGCAGATGAATATGGCGCTCCAGGTCACTATGGCACTGCTGGTACTGGCGATAGACACGTTCGAGCTGGTCGTCGATGGTTTCGACTTTTTGCGGGAGCAGGCCGATCAGGTTGAACGCCAATCGCTCCTCTTGAGTAAACGCACTGCCTTTGTTCAATAGCGGCATTTCAAGCAGCGAAGGACCGGCGTAAGGAATGTACAGGGGGCGCTTACTCTTCGTAGACATGGCACTCTCTTTTTATGTCAATTGCAATGCAGCAACGCTGGGCGTTGGCGACGTTTGTGCGTAATGTAACATGGTCGTGCGACAAAGGTAGAAGCAGCGCCAGCAATGGCCATAAAAAAACACCCCGGCCATGGCCGAGGTGTTCATCGAGTACACCAAAACGCTATCGATCAGCAGCTCTTGGCCGTGGGACGACGCCCCTCTTCCCCGGCAAAGAAAAACGGCCGCAGTTTCACGCCGATCATGTTGCCCGCAAATGCTGCTGCCATCCAGACCCAGCCATGCAGGCTACCCGACGCAATGCCGCTGAAGTAAGCACCGATATTGCAACCAAACGCCAAACGCGCACCATACCCCAGCAGTAGGCCACCAATCACAGCGGCCAACACCGAGCGCAGCGGAATACGGAAATTCGGTGCGAAACGCCCGGCCAGATGGGCGGCAGCCAGTGCCCCCAGCATGATACCCACGTTCATGACCGTCGTGATATCGCTCCACACGCTGGCTTCCAGCGCGGCCGCGTTACCCGGTGCTTGCCAATAACCCCACTGGCTCACATCGCCGCCCACCAGCTCATACGCCTTGGCGCCCCACAGCGCAAAGGCCGAGGTAATGCCCCAGGGGCGACCCGCCAATGCCAAAGTGGCAAAGTTGAGCAGCGCCAAGGCCACGGCCCCCGCCACCAGCGGCCAGGGGCCCGTGAGCCAGCGCTCCACGCCGGGCTTATCAACCGCGGGGACCTGCTCCAGCTGGCCATGCCGGCGCTTCTCCATGATCACCGTAAAGGTGGCAATGGCAGCGAACAGCACCAGGCTGATGCCGATGCCGCCCCCCACACCAGCCACATTGACCAACGACACCGGCTGGAAGGCGGGCAAACTTTGCCACCAGGTGAAATGCGCGGAGCCAATGACCGAGCCCACGATAAAGAACACCAGGGTAATCAGCATACGGGCATTACCACCGCCAGCAGTAAACAGCGTGCCCGAGGCACAGCCGCCCCCCAGCTGCATGCCGATACCGAAGATGAACGCACCGAACAGCACCGAAATGCCGATCGGCGAGACGAAGCCACTCACCGGCGTACCAAACAGCGACCCCGCCCCCAGCGCCGGGAAAAACAACACTACGGCAATCGCCAGCATGATCATTTGCGCCCGTAAGCCACGCCCACGACGCTCGGTAATGAACACCCGCCAGGCCGCCGTAAAGCCAAACGCTGCATGATAGAGCACCATACCCAGCAGGCCACCCACGATCATCAGCAGCCCGATATTGGCGCCAAAGATGACGCCAATCACGAGCGCCCCCAGCACAATCGCTGCCACGGCCAGAAGGGGCACGCGGTACGAGCTCGAAGCCACCATTGAGGTAGTCGCCATAATTCACCTGTTAGCAACGCCAAAAGCGCCTGCAACAGCAAGGCGCTTGGCTAAGTTGGACAATAGTTATAAGCCTAACGGCGAGGCGTAAACGCCGGAAATTCTTTATTGAAAGGTTAATATTCCAAAAGTGAATAATTAAACAAAACGCCCCAGCCCAACCACCGAACGCAGCTTATCCATGGTGATGGATGCCTCGGCACGGGCACGCTCAGCACCTTTCTGCAATATGGCTTCGATATGGGCAGGGTCTTCCATCAAGGCATTATAGCGTTCACGCGGCGCGCTGAGATGGGCATTGAGGTATTCGAAGACCTGATCCTTGGCCTCTCCCCAGCCAATACCTTCTTCATACTGTTGACGCATGGTGGCGGTTTCGGCATCGCTGGCAAACGCGGCATAGATCTGGAACAGCGTACACGTGTCGGGGTCTTTGGGCTCACCAGGTTCCAGAGAGTTGGTCTTGATCTTGCGCACCAGCTTTTGCAGCTTTTTCTCGCTGACAAAAAGCGGAATGGTGTTGTTGTAGCTTTTGGACATCTTGCGACCGTCCAGGCCTTTCAGCACCTCTGCCTTTTCGTTGACCACGGCTTCCGGCTGAGCAAAGTATTGCCCTTTGAACAGATGGTTGAAGCGCCCTGCGATATCACGTGCCATCTCGATATGCTGGATCTGATCGCGCCCGACCGGCACTTTATGGGCATTGAACATCAGGATATCGGCGGCCATCAGTACCGGGTAGCTAAACAGCCCCATGGTAATGCCCTTGTCCGGTTCCTGGTCGCCTGCCTCTTCGTTCTCGGCCACGGCGGCCTTGTAGGCATGGGCTCGGTTCATCAGGCCCTTGGCACAGACGCACGACAGCATCCACATCAGCTCGGGAATTTCGCTGATATCCGACTGGCGATAGAAGATGGCGTTATCGGTATCCAGACCCAACGCCAGCCAGGTAGCGGCGATCTCCATGCGTGACGCCTGAACACGCTTGGGGTCCTGACACTTGATCAGGGCGTGAAAGTCGGCCAGGAAGTAGAACGACTGCACGTTAGGGTCCTGGCTTGCCTCGATGGCAGGCTTGATGGCCCCGACGTAATTGCCGAGGTGAGGCGTCCCCGTCGTGGTAATTCCGGTCAGCACGCGGGTTTTGGCTATCTGACTCATGATCTGGATCCAACTGAATAAAGGTGAAAAACGATACGCTATTGTACGCCTATTTCCAAACGACGACTGCCTGTCCATCCGCTCGAGTGTCCAGCCGCACGAAGACGGGCTCACTCTGGGCCACGATGCCATCACGTTCAGACAGCACGGCCCCCAACGCCATGACCCATGATTCGCCTTGAAACACCACCGGCACGAACAGGCAGCCCTGGGATGGGCAATCCTGGGACACGCGCTGGGCATGGGGATGACCAAGATAGTCTTCGAAGCGCACCGTGGCGGGAACTTCTATCTGCGGCGCGCCTTCCCACGATAGCTCGTCGAATCGCCACAATGCGTGTGCCGCCGCACTCCCTGAGTTCATTTGAGCCTGCAGGGAAGCACGGAAATTGCCCGCGAGCCGCTCGTCCACCAGGGCGGACTGCATGCCCATCATCGCCGTGACCAGAGCACTGGCCAGCAGCACCATGACAATGACCAGCGCAGCGCCTCGCTGAGTGCTCATCTGCTCGAGCCCCCCAGGCTATTCATCCGGATGGAATAACGCTTCCCGGTGGGCCACATGAAAAGTGACTGCTTGACCACTGGGTCCTAACGGCAACACTACTTGATACACGTCAGACGCCTGTCCAACGACGGTGCCGACGGGTTCATCGCGTGCACAGGAAGCACCCTCTGCAGCCTGGAAGGTCACCAGCGGCTGCGCTCGCGACATATCCTGTAGTGTGCAGCGACACTCACTGGCTGACGGGACGCACTGTAACCGGTAGTACGGCTCTCCCGTAGCGTCGTATGCCCCGTGGCGCTGTAACGTGGCCGTAATGTGGGCAACGGAGAAAATCAGCGCCTCCTGCTGGCGCCCGAGACTTTCTGTCTGCCTAAATGTGTGCAGAGTGCTCAAGAAGAGCTGCCCTGCCCCTATCACAATGGTGACGCCCACCACCATGGCCACCACCATCTCTGTCAGGGTGAAGCCGTTTTGCCTCTCCATAGGCGCCACCACACTCTTTAAAGAGGGAGTTGAAAAGGATAAACAAGCGACTGGGCGCTTGCGTCCAACGCGCTGTCCAGCCCGAGCGTCACCTCGAACAGGCAATCTTGCCGGGTAATGGTGCTATCAGCCGCCCTGGCATGGCGGATAAGCGGCCCACCTGAAGCAGCGAACCAGGCCGTGTGCCAGGCACGCTCGATCTCGGCAAGCGGGATATCCTGACAGCCCTCGGCATGACGCGTCGCCGCCCAGACCCGTTCCTGGGCATCCAGCGCCGCTACGCTCACCAGCGTTTGCTGATAGCCGCGCTGCACGGCCTGCAAGGCTTTCAGCTGCATGGCAGCAATACTGATAAGGCCAAGTGACAGCACCACCAGCGCCACGAGTGCCTCGACCAAGGAGAAGCCGCCTTGCTGCCGGTGCTTACCAGCAGGCAGCAGGCAGTCTTTCGCCACGGGCGTTGTACTGCAAGTCTTGTTCGCAGCCATCGTCTCGCTCACTGGAAGCCGTTAGCAGGAAACCACCGTCTTCGTCACCACCATTGGCGACCGTAATGGCGTAGTTACCATCGGGCGAGGTGGCCGTGACGGTACAGCCATTGTAGGAGTATTGACGTGAATAGCAGCGCTCCATCTCGGAGGCGGCCTGAAGCAGGCCCGCATGCGCATCGGTGCGCAGGGAACGCTCGACATAGCGGTTATAGCTGGGGTAGGCGATACCGACGATGATACCGATGATCGCGACGGTGATCAGCAGCTCGATGAGGGTAAACCCCTGTGGGGGAAAGTTGCCACCCACAGGGGGGATAGAGCGATCTGGCACGCGCGGTGCTCCCGTATCAACTGAACCATACTTCGAGTATGTCCCAAACCGATACGCTTTGCACCTCCATGAACAGCTCAGGTGTTAACGCTGTCTCACTGATGATTATTCACTAACGATCACACGCTCGCGTAGCTCTTTGGGCATGGAGAAGGTGATGTTCTCCTCACGCCCCTGCAGCTCCACGGGGGCTTCTGCGCCTAGCGTCTGTAACTGGTCGATGACGCCTTTCACCAGCACTTCCGGGGCGCTGGCACCAGCAGTGACGCCAATGCGCTTGACGCCTTCGAGCCAGGCAGCCTCAATCTGCTCGGCATTGTCGATCAGATAGGCGGGGGTCCCCATGCGCTCGGAAAGCTCCCGCAGGCGGTTGGAGTTCGAGCTGTTGGGGCTGCCCACGACCAGCACCAGGTCGCTGTCCGCTGCCAGCTCGCGCACGGCATCCTGGCGGTTTTGAGTGGCGTAGCAGATATCGTCCTTGCGCGGCCCCTGGATCTCGGGAAACTTCTCCCGCAGCGCGTCGATCACTTTGGCCGTGTCGTCCATGGAGAGCGTGGTCTGGGTGACGAACGCCAGCGCCGCAGGGTCGTTGACGACCAGATTGGCAACGTCCTGTTCGTCTTCCACCAGATAGATCTTGCCCCCATGGGAAGTGTCGTAGCGCCCCATGGTGCCTTCGACTTCGGGGTGGCCTTCATGCCCGATGAGAATGCACTCCTGGCCGCGTTTGGCGTAGCGCAGCACTTCCATGTGTACCTTGGTGACCAGCGGGCAAGTGGCATCGAAAACTTTCAGACCACGCTGTTCGGCATCCTGCTGAACCGCTCGGGAAACGCCGTGGGCCGAGAAGATGACGATCACATCGTCGGGCACTTCATGGAGTTCTTCGACGAAGACTGCCCCGCGCTCGCGCAGCGTTTCCACCACGAAGCGGTTGTGCACGACTTCATGGCGCACATAAATCGGCGGGCCGAAGACATCCAGCGCGCGATTGACGATATCGATCGCACGGTCGACCCCGGCGCAGAATCCGCGCGGGTTAGCCAACTTGATCTGAATGGGCTGAGATGACTCTGATGACTGCATAAATGCGCCTTGATGCAACCTGCATCGCTCGGGAAATTAGTGTTTGGTGATCGGCGTGACGTTGAGCACTTCGACCTCGAACGTCAGCGTGCGCCCTGCCAGCGGGTGGTTGAAATCGACCTCCACGCGGTCACCTTCTACTGTTTTGACCACGCCCGGCAGTTCCGTTCCCGCCTTGTCGGCAAACGACATGACCATACCCACCTCGGGCTCGTCGTCACCAAAATCTGCTCGCTTCAAGGTCTGGATATTCTGCGGATTATGCTGACCGAAGGCATGCTCCGGGGTAATCTGGAATGACCCGCTCTGGCCGGCGGCCATGCCCTTGATGGGGTGCTCGAACCCCGGCGGCAAGTTGCCATCGCCATATTGAAACGTGGCAGCCGCTTTCTCTTTGGTGGAATCCACCACCGTGCCGTCCTCCAGCTTCAACGTGAAGTGGAGGGTGATTTCCATGCCATCGTCAATTAGGTAGTCCATAGTTCCTCACAGGTAGGCGCGGGGGCGTTCAGGCCATTTTTTTACGGCGTCGATCGCCCATGAACGACTCCCAGATAAGCCCCACGGCACCCAGCGTAATACCAATATCGGCCACGTTGAAAGCCGGGTAGTACCAGCCCGCCACGTGGAATGAGAGAAAGTCCACGACATAGCCGTGAATCAGCCGATCATACAGGTTGCCCAGCGCACCACCGATGATCAACGGCAGCGCGATGGCCAGCAGCTTTTCGTCTGCCCGTACCCTGGAGAGCCACACGGTCAGCCCGATGCTGGCGCCAATGGCCACCGTGGCAAAGAACCAGCGCTGCCAGCCAGGATGGTCAGCCAGGAAGCTGAAGGCCGCGCCGGTATTGTGCAGCAGGGTCAGGTTGAAAAACGGCAGCACTTCAACCGGCTGTGCATAACTCAAAAAATGGCTGGCGGCGTATTTGGTCAGCAAATCCAGCACGATCACCGCCACCGCCAGCCATAGCCAGCGCAGCGGCCGCCGCATGGGCGGACGCTGGTGGGTCGACGCTTCCGTGCCGCTCACGGTGTTAGGCATAGTAACGAATCTCTCCACTGCCTTCGGGCAAGTTGCTCACACAGCGGCCACACAGGTCCGGATGGGCGGCAAAACTGCCCACATCGGCGCGGTGGTGCCAGCAGCGCTCGCACTTGGCATGCTCACTGGCGTTGACGGCTACCTTCAACCCCTCAAGCTCGGTACTTTCGGCACCGGCCGCATCGGCCAGCGGTGCCAGATGCACTTCACTGGTGAGCATCACAAAACGCAGCTCGTCGCCCAGCTTGGCCAGCGCCGTGTGCAGTTCGTCGTTCACGTAAAGCGTGACTTCCGCCGCCAGGCTGCCCTTGATCACTTTGGCGTTACGGGCATCTTCCAGGCACTTGTTCACCGAGTGCTTCACTTCCAGCACCTGCTCCCAGAACGCCCGGCCCATCTCGGCGCCCTCGTCCAACGTGGAGAGGCCTGTGTAGTAGGTCTCCAGCAGCACGCTGTCGCCACGCTGGCCGGGGATATGCTCGAAAATCTCTTCGGCGGTGAACGACAGAATCGGGGCCACCCAGCGGCTCAACGCTTCCACCACGTGATACAGCGCAGTTTGCGCACTGCGACGGGCCAGCGAGTCGGTTTGCGTGGTGTACTGGCGGTCCTTGATGACATCCAGGTAGAAACCACCCAGCTCCCGTGCGCAGAAGCCGTGTACCTGCTGGTAGACATCCAGGAAGCGGTACTCTTCATAGGCTTTTTCGATACGGCCCTGCAGCTGAGCCGCACGGTCCACTACCCACTGGTCCAGCGCCAGCATATCGCCGAACGCCACCTGATCCCGAGCAGGGTCAAAACCGCTCAGGTTGGACAGCAGGAAGCGGGCCGTGTTGCGAATACGGCGATAGACGTCGGCCGTGCGCTTGAGAATTTCGTCGGAGACGGCCATCTCGCCGGAGTAGTCCGTCGAGGCGACCCACAAGCGCAGAATGTCCGCCCCCAGCTTGTCCATCACGCTTTGCGGGGCCACCACGTTACCGATGGACTTGGACATCTTGCGCCCCTGGGCATCGACGGTGAAGCCGTGGGTCAGCAGCTGCCGGTAAGGCGCATGCCCATCAATGGCCGCGCCGGTCAGCAGCGAGGAGTGGAACCAACCCCGGTGCTGGTCCGAGCCTTCCAGGTAAAGGTCCGCCCGTGGGCCACTCTCATGGCCATGGGGGTGCGAGCCGCGCAGCACATGGCGGTGGGTGGTGCCCGAGTCGAACCACACGTCCAGCGTGTCGGTGACTTTCTCGTAGTCGGCGGCTTCCGCGCCCAGCAGCTCGGAGGGTTCCAGCTTGAACCACGCCTCAATGCCCTCTTGCTCCACGCGCTTGGCGGCCTCTTCCATCAGCCCCACGGTGTTCGGGTGCAGCTCACCGGTTTGCTTGTGCAGGAAGAAGGGAATCGGCACGCCCCAGTTACGCTGACGGGAGATACACCAGTCCGGGCGATTGGCGATCATGCTGTGCAGGCGCGCCTGCCCCCAGGCAGGGGTGAACTCGGTGGCTTCGATACCGGCCAGCGCCCGCTCGCGCAGGGTCTTGCCATCCTTGCCTTTGATATCCATGCCGACGAACCACTGGGCCGTGGCACGATAGATGACCGGCGTCTTGTGGCGCCAGCAGTGCATGTAGCTGTGCGTGATAGGCGTATGGGCCATCAGCGCGTTCACGTCACGCAGCTTGTCGATGATGTTCGGGTTGGCTTTCCAGATCATCTGACCGCCAAAGAAAGGCAGGTCGTCGATATAGACACCGTTACCCTGAACCGGGTTGAGCATGTCGTCAAAGCTCATGCCGTAAGCGCGGCAGGTGTTGAAGTCGTCCACCCCGTAGGAGGGGGCCGAGTGAACGATACCGGTGCTGCCGACCTCGGACTCCACATAGTCCGCCAGATAGACCGGCGAGAGGCGGTCGTAGAACGGATGGCGGAAATTGATCAGATCCAGGTGTTTGCCCTGAGTCGTCGCCACTACTTCACCTTGCAAGCCAAAACGCTCCAGGCAGCTCTCGACCAGCTCTTCGGCCAACAGCAGCAACCGCTCGCCGGTATCCACCAGCGCGTAGGTGAAGTCCGGGTGAACGTTCAGCGCCTGGTTGGCGGGAATGGTCCAGGGCGTGGTGGTCCAGATCACCACCGCAGCAGGCTTGGCCAGCTCGCTCAGACCGAACGCCGCTGCCAGCTTGTCGGCATCTTCCACGGGGAAGGCCACGTCGATGGCATCGGACTTCTTGTCAGCGTACTCGACTTCCGCTTCGGCCAGCGCCGAGCCGCAGTCGAAGCACCAGTTCACCGGTTTCAGCCCTTTGAAAACGTAGCCCGCTTCGACCATATCGGCCAGGGCGCGGATCTCGCCCGCCTCGTTGGCGTAATCCATGGAGCGGTAGGGGTGATCCCAGTCCCCGATGATCCCCAGGCGCACGAAATCCACCAGTTGGGTTTCGATCTGGGCACCGGCGTACTCACGGCACAGCTCGCGGGCTTTGTCTGCCGCCAAGTGCTTGCCATGGGTGGTCTCGACCTTATGCTCGATGGGCAGGCCGTGGCAGTCCCAGCCGGGCACGTAGGGTGCATCGAAGCCCGCCAGGTTCTTGGACTTGACGATGATGTCCTTGAGAATCTTGTTGACGGCGTGACCGATATGGATGCTGCCGTTGGCGTAGGGAGGGCCATCGTGCAGGACGAACAGCGGCGCCCCCGCACGGGCTTCGCGCAGGCGCTGGTACAGGTTCATGTCCTGCCACTGGGAAACGCGCCCTGGCTCCTGCTTCGGCAGCATGCCGCGCATGGGAAAGTCGGTTTCTGGCAGGTTTAGCGTGTGCTTGTAATCCATAGTTCCGGTCAGCCGTCGTTAGCATCGGCGTCGTTATCCGCCGAAGTGAAATCAGAAGAAGCGGTCTCACGCCCAAGCGGGGCCGAGGCCAGCGGAAGAGTACGTGCTACGCCAGCCTCAGCCGCCGCAAAATAGCGGCGCGCCCTGGCCTGGTCATGTTGAATCTGCGCCTTCAGCGCGTCGAAATCGTCGAACTTCACTTCCCCGCGCAGCCGAGCGCAGGGGTAAACCGTCAGCCGCTGACCATACAGGTCGCCGGAAAAGTCCAGCAGATGCACTTCGAGGGTGGGCCGTTTGGCCCCCACAGTGGGCCGAAAACCGACGTTGGCCACGGCGGGCAGGCGAACACCGTTCGGCAGCTCGGCCACCACGGCAAACACACCGCGCAGCGTCAGCGGCTGGGGCAGCAGCGGCAAATTGGCCGTGGGCACACCGATGGTGCGCCCCAACTGCTGATCGCGCACCACGCGGCCATGCAGCGAATAGGGCCTGCCCAGCAGGCGCGCCGCCACCTCGAAATTGCCGCTGGCCAGTAAGGTACGCACCCGGGTGCTCGACACACGCTCCCCTGCCACCGTGAAGGTGTGGGTATTTTCGACGCCAAACCCATGGTGACTGCCCACCGCTTCCAGCAGCTCGAAATCGCCCTGGCGATCACAGCCAAAACGGAAGTCATCCCCCACCACCAGATGACGGACGTTCAGCCCCTGGATCAACACCTGGTCGATGAACTGGCGGCCGGTCAGGCTGCGCAAGGCGTCGTTGAACGGCAGGCAAAGCACCTGTTCCGCACCGTGGTCGTGCAGCAAGCGCACTTTTTCCCGCAGCCGCGTCAGACGAGGCGGCGCCTGGTCACCCGCAAAGAACTCCCGTGGCTGCGGCTCGAAGACCACCACGGTCAAGGGCACTCCCAGGCGGGCCGCGTGCTCTCGGCACTGCTGCAGGATCGCCTGATGGCCGCGATGCACGCCATCAAAATTACCGATGGTCGCCACGCAGCCACGCTGAGAGGGTGTCAGATTGTGCAGACCTCGAATGACGTGCATGGCACCTCTGCCGTCTTGAAAGCGTTTGATTATAACGAACGTGCTGGCCTGGTGCAGGTCAAGATTGCCATCGGGCCATCTTGACCAACGCCCCGCCTCAGCCTAGCTATTCATCCTGAAATGCCGTGGGCGCAGCCCCAGCGCCGTCAGCCACAGAAAATAGAGTCCACCGCCAAGTACGACCAGTCCGGACACCCAGCGAATCCGCTGCCACATGTCGAACTCCAGCCACACCTGCCAGTGGGGTGACACAAAATAGAGCGCCGCCCCCATCAGCAGGCTGCCCCCACCCAGCTGCACCGCGTACCGCCCCCAGCCAGGCTGAAACACCAGCACGCCCTGACGATACAACAGGTAGCCCAGCAACCCCGCGTTCAGGAACGCCGACAGCGCCGTGGCCAGCGCCAGCCCTGCGTGCGCCAGCGGCCAGATCAGCAGCAAATTGAGCAGCATGTTGGCGACCATGGCGACGATCCCGACCTTCACGGGGGTTTTGGTGTCCTGGCGGGCAAAGAACCCCGGGGCCAGCACCTTGATCAGCATGAAGGCTACCAGACCGAACGCATAGGCGCGCAGACTCATGGCCGCCATCTGAATGTCTACCTCGGTCATCGCTCCATAGTGGAACAGCGTGATCAGGAAAGGCTCGGCCAGCACCGCCAGCGCCAGCGCAGCAGGCACGCCCAGCAACAGCACCACGCGAATGGCCCAGTCCAGCATGGCAGCGAAATGCTCGCTGGACTGCTCTGCGTGGCGCTTGGAAAGTGCGGGCAGGATGATGGTACCAATCGCCACCCCAAACACGCCCAGCGGCAGCTCCACCAAACGGTCCGAGTAGTAGAGCCAGGAGACGCTACCGGCCACCAGCAGCGACGCCAACACCGTGTCCAGCAACAGGTTGATCTGCGACACCGATACGCCAAACAGCGCCGGAGCCATCAGCTTGAGAATACGCTTGACCCCATCATGGGCGAAGTTGGGCCATGGCGTTGGCAATAGCCCCAGGCGCAGCAAAAACGGCACCTGAAAGGCGAGCTGGGCAGCACCGGCAATCAGCACCCCCCAGGCCAGCGCCATGGCAGGCTCTTCCATTAGAGGCATTAAAAACAGCGCCGCCCCGATCAACGACAGATTGAGCAACACTGGCGTAAACGCAGGAACGGCAAAGCGGTTCCAGGTGTTCAGAACACTGCCGGAAAAGGCCGTCAAGGAAATCAGCAGCAGGTAGGGAAAGGTCAAGCGCAGCATGTCGGCGGTCATGGCCAGCTTGTCGGGGTCACGCCCAAAGCCTGGCGCAAACAGCCATACCAGCCAGGGCGCACCGAGCATGGCAAACGCCGTGATCAGCGCCAGGATGGCGGTCAGGCTGCCCGCCACCGCATTGAGCAGCTCACGAATTTCCTGCTTGCTGCGCTGGGTCGAGTACTCCGACAACACCGGCACGAAGGCCTGATTGAAGGCCCCTTCGGCGAACAGGCGGCGCATGAAATTGGGAATCTTGAACGCCACGAAGAAGGCGTCGGACCCGTTGCCCGCCCCCAGAAAGGTGGCAACCACCACATCGCGCACCAGCCCCATGACCCGCGAGATCATGGTCATGGCGCTCACCACCAGTCCAGAGCGCATCAGCCCTCGGCGCGGCGGCGACATATTGGCTTGCGGCGGTGTCTTCGCACTCATCACTGGTTCCATACTGAAAAAAGGGTGACTCAAGCAGCACGGGCAACGTTTGGACACAAAAAAACCGGCCGCAGCCGGTTTTTTAGGGCGACTGCCGGCTTACGCCGCCAGAGCCTTGATGCGCTTGTTCAAGCGGCTTTTCAGGCGCGCTGCTTTCTTCTTGGAAAGCACGTCCTTGTCAGCAATACGGTCAACGACCGGCTGCATGACCTTGAACTCTTCCATGGCCTTGCCATGATCGCCAGTGTTGATCGCCTTGATCACGCGCTTGATGTAAGTGCGGACCATGCTGCGCTGGCTGGATTTCAGGACGCGACGAGTCTCGGCCTGGCGGGCGCGCTTGCGTGCTTGCTTGCTGTTCGCCACAGGTATCTCCTTGGAGAATAAAGGTTGCCCATCAACGGCAACGGATTAACTATGTGTCTGTCGGCTGGCAATTGCCTTGGCACGACATTTCCGTACGGATCTTTCCACAACAACCGATTGATTTGGCAGCACTTTCAATTCTGCCAAATAGTGTAACGAGCAGTCATTTCGCTGCCCGTTCACGGGTCTTGTCTGAGAGGATGGCGTAGTCTATCACGCGTCAAGCGTGCTTGCTAGCCGTTGTCAATGGTTTCAAGCTGCGACTTCAGCTTCTCGAGCTGCTCGTAGGACTTGCGCAACCATACCTTCATGCGCTGGCGTTCGGCGATATTCATCAGGCTGCGGTCATTGGCCACCGCCCAAAAGCTGCTGTTGTTGAAGTCGATCTTTTGGGTCAGTTTGGTATGCAGCCGTGGCAATTCGATCAACGCGGCTTCTTGTCCCACGGCCTGCTGATACACCCTGGACTGCTGGAAGCGCTCGAAGCTGTCGCCACGCCCCAGGTTCTGCACCACGACGATACTGACCGGCTGCTCCTGATAGCGGTCCAGCACCTGCTCCAGCAGTGTCACCGAGTCTGCGCCATCGTCCATCACATGCCACCAGACCACTTGCATGCCCAGCTCATTGAGCAGACCAAAGACATCGGTCTCCTCGACCCAGCGATTGATCGGCTGCGCCGACTGAGCCGCCAGGTCGATGATCAGGTCACGCTCGGGGTGCTCTTCCACGGCAGAGAGCATGCCGTCCAGGCTGTCATCGTCACCCACCACAACGGCAGAGGCGTAGTCCTGATAAAAGCGTGAAAACGTCCCGTGGGAGGCATCACAGTCAAAGCCCAGAAAGGGCCACTGATGATCGATGTAGTACTGCGCCAATACCCGCGCCGTCATTGACTTGCCTACACCGCCCTTTTCACCACCGATGAAATGAACCTTGCCCATCCTTGCCTCTCCGCCGTCGGGGCCCAATGCCCAAAGGGAAATCTAGCAGGAAAAGCAGAGCGAAAAATAGACAAGGCGCAGAAATAGTCGCGGGCATTGCCGTAAAGCCAACCTGCATCAGGCAAAAAGCCCGACCCCTCTCGGGCTCGGGCTTTTCAGCGTTAGGCGGTGGCACTAAATAGCAGCACCACCCAACAAGCTCACATCATGCAGCGATGGCAGCATCACCCATTTTCTGACGAAGCTTTTTCATGGCGTTCTTTTCGAGCTGGCGAATACGCTCGGCGCTCACCCCGTAGACATCGGCCAAGTCATGTAACGTGGCTTTGTCATCGGTCAGCCAGCGGCGCTGGAGGATATCCCGAGAGCGGTCATCCAGTGCCTGCAAGGCCAGCTGAAGGCGGCGCGTCGAATCCTCTTCGAAGTCGCTATCTTCCAGCTGCGTCGCCGGGTCTGCCGAAGCGTCGTCGAGGAAGTAGGCAGGTGCCTGATAAGCGCTCTCGTCGTCATCGCCGGGCGCTGCGTCGTAGCCAGCGTCGAACGCCGACAAACGGCCTTCCATGTCACGCACGATTTCCGGCTTGACGTCCAGGTCCTTGGCGATGGCGTTGACTTCATCGTTGTTCAACCAGGCCAGACGCTTCTTGGCGCTGCGCAGATTGAAGAACAGTTTGCGCTGTGCCTTGGTGGTAGCAATCTTGACGATACGCCAGTTGCGCAGCACGAACTCGTGGATTTCTGCCTTGATCCAATGCACCGCAAAGGACACGAGGCGCACGCCCTGGTTAGGGTCGAAGCGCTTGACGGCCTTCATCAGGCCAACGTTTCCTTCCTGGATCAGGTCGGCCTGGGGCAGGCCGTACCCCGAATAGCTGCGCGCGATGTGGACAACGAAGCGCAGATGCGACAGCACCAGACGACGCGCCGCTTCCAGGTCGCCTTCGTCATACAGGCGAAACGCCAACTCGCGCTCTTCTTCGACGCTCAAGACGGCAATGCCGTTGACCGCCTGAATGTAGCCGCCCAGGTCGTTGCCTGGTGACAGCTGTCCCACCGGTAGAAGACTAGTGCTCATGTGCAAACGGTCTCCCTTAAAACCTTTCGTGGTCGACGCGCGGGCAATTCGAGGCCAGCGCATCTGGAATTGACTGATAAGACCCTGATCAACCGCCAAGGTTCACAAGGCCAGTGCATCAGCGGCAGTAAACTCTTCAAGCCTATCACTGGCCGATTAAGCTGAGATGACATGACCGTGAATGCTCTGCGCCAGCGCCGTGACACCTAGCGCGGGCGGATGCTGGAAAGGTGGCGAGTCACTGCCAACCATGCCCCTAACCAGCCCAATAGTGTACTGCAAGATAGCAGAATTGTAGAGCCCGTCACATCCAGCTGCGGCAAAGTGAAGCTGGCGCCATAGCTGGCTGCCAGGGCCGCTACCGGCAGCGATAACCAGTGATTCCCCAACCCCAGCAACCCGAGCGCAATCACGCCTCCCCCAATGCCGTACCAGGCACCACTGTAGAGAAATGGCCGCCTGACAAAGGCATGGGTGGCCCCCATGAGCATCACCACCTCGATCTCTCGGCGACGACTTTCCACCGCCAGGCGTATGGTGTTGCCCACCACCAGCAAGACGCCAAAGCCGAACAGAACGCCCAGCGCCAGCGCCACCCGGCGTCCCAGCTCGGCTAAATGGCGCAACCGCTCCACCCAGGCCAGATCGACACGAACTTCGTCTACGCCAGTGAGGGTTTCGAGCCGATGGGCCAGCTCCGCCATGGCATCGGGGTCGACGCTTTGCGGTGCGATCACGATGCTGGTGGGCAACGGGTTGTCATCCAGCCCCGCCAAAGTGTCATCGATACCCAGCGACTGCTGGAATTCGGCCATGCCCTCTTCCGGGCTGATCATGCGCGTCTGCGCCACGCCTTCGTCTGCCACGACCGCCTCTTCTATGCGCGCCGCCTGCGCTTCGTCCACGGCAACGTCGAGGTAGACCGTCAGCGTCGCGCTTTCATCCAGCTCGGTATTCAGCAGGCGAGCGCTGTCCAGCGTCAGCCAGAGCGCGGCCGGGAGCACCAGCGCAATCGCAATGGCCAGCATGGTCAGCAGGTTGCCCAGCGGCTGGCGCACCAGCCGGTACAGGCTGTCGATGGCCATGGCACGATGGTGCCTGCCCCAGGCACGCAGGCGACTGCTGAAACGTGTCTGCTGCGAACGCGCCCCCTTGCGTGCTGTCGCTTCGCTCGGTGAAGACGGGGTGGGTGCAGCGCGTCTGGCTCGCGGGGCAGCGCCACCCTGGCGCGGCGTGGCAGGGTGGCGGGGTGTCGAACGCTTCATAAGGCTCCCTCGTCACCCACCAGACGACCATCCTGCAAACGCAGAATGCGGTGACGCAACCGGGCAATCAGCGCCAGGTCGTGGCTGGCGATCATGATGGTCGTGCCAATCCGATTGAAATCCTCGAAGAGCCCCATGATATCCGCCGATAGCTGTGGGTCGAGGTTACCGGTGGGCTCATCCGCCAGCAGCAAGGCTGGCTTGTTGACCACTGCCCGCGCAATGCCCACCCGCTGCTGCTCACCACCAGAAAGTTCGATGGGCAGCGCTTTCTCGCGATGCAAGAGACCTACCTTGTCGAGGGCGGCACGCACCCGCCGGGCGGCCTCTCGTGGCTCGACGCCCTGGATTTCCAGCGGCAGCGACACGTTGTGGAACACGCTGCGGTCGAACAGCAGCTGGTGGTCCTGAAACACCACGCCAATCTGGCGGCGGTAGAACGGCACCTGACTGGGGTGCAGCTGGGCAATATCGTGCCCCGCCACCACCACCCGGCCCCGGCTAGGAGTCTCAAGTCGCATGATGAGCCGCAGCAGCGAACTTTTGCCTGCCCCCGAGTGGCCGGTCAAAAAGACCATTTCACCTCTGGCCACGCGGAAGTTCAGGTGCGCCAGCGCATCAAAGCGCCCTCCATAGCGCTTACCCACATGCTCGAAGGCAATCATGCGCGGCTATCATCTCCCTGGCGGTCAAACAGTGCGTTGACGAAATCATGGGCATCGAAGGGGCGCAGGTCGTCCAGGCCTTCACCCACGCCAATGAACCGGATGGGCGTCTCCAGCTGTTTGGCCAGCGCGAAGATGATGCCGCCCTTGGCGGTACCGTCCAGCTTGGTCAGCGTGATGCCGCTGATCGGCACCGCATCATTGAACGTGCTGGCCTGGGAGATGGCGTTCTGGCCCGTACCCGCATCCAGCACCAGCATGACCTCGTGGGGTGCGGTGTCATCCAGCTTCTGCATGACACGGTGCACCTTCTTGAGCTCTTCCATCAGGTGGCTCTTGTTATGCAGCCGCCCGGCCGTGTCGGCAATCAGCACGTCCACCCCACGGGCCTTGGCCGCCGCCACCGCATCGTAAATCACCGATGCGCTGTCCGCGCCGGTGTGCTGAGCAATCACCGGGACGCTGTTGCGCTCACCCCAGACCTTCAACTGCTCCACGGCGGCCGCTCGGAAGGTATCCCCCGCCGCCAGCATGACGCTCTTGCCTTCGCGCTGAAAACGCTGGGTGAGCTTGCCGATAGTGGTGGTTTTCCCCACCCCATTGACCCCCACCACCAGGATGACGAAGGGCCCGCCATTGGCGCTCTGGACATTCAGCGGCGTGGAGACCGGCCCCAGCAGCGCGGCCAGCTCTTCCTGCAAGCCGCGATACAGCGCCTCCGGGTTGTTCAGTTCCTTGCGGGACACCCGCGCTTCCAGGCGCTCGATGATCTCGCTGGTGGCTTCGATGCCCACATCGGCCATCAACAGCTGGGTTTCCAGGTCTTCCAGCAGCTCGTCATCGATATGCTTCTTGCCCAGAAACAGATCGGCCAAGCCATCGGTCAGGTTGGCGCGGGTCTTGCCCAGCCCCGATTTGATGCGTGCAAACCAGCCCTTCTTCTCGCCCTGCTCGGCCACCGGCTTCTCTTGCAGCGCGGGCTTGACTGGCTCTGGCTCTGGCTCTGGCTCTGGCTCTGGCTCTGGCTCTGGCTGCGCGTCGTCCTGGGGGTGGGGGGGCGGGGGCTCGTGGGCGGGCGGGGGGGGAGC
>NZ_PINZ01000041.1:0-27632 GCF_002810305.1 Halomonas sp. 141 | reverse complement strand
GGCCGGATATAAGCGTGCAGTCCTCATCCGTGTCCATCTCATGGCTTGCTTGCTCAACGGGACGGGTCCATATAAGGGGGCTTTAGCCCGCGATGATGGCGGCATTGGTGCCTGCCCAGGCAGTCGTCCAATGAATCTATTACGCGCCGATGCTCATCGCACTTTGCCGAGAATTGCTTCGCTTGCACGCCAGAATGCGATGAACTAAAAAATAGCTCGCTCAGGCTATCTACAGAGTAAACCGCCACGCATTTTGTTCAAGCTCTGTACAATTTATTGACAAACGCTGCGCTCACGCAGAGTCTTGGTGATCACCCCCCATCATGACACACCATACCGACAGCGAGGGACTTTTCATGCCAACACCTGCGGCACTGGTCACCGGCGGCGCCACACGACTTGGACGCCATTTTGCAGAAGCCCTGGCCGACAAAGGCTTCGATATCGCCCTGCACGTGAATAGCTCCCGAGGGGAGGCTGAAGAGGTGGCCACGGTGATTCGTGGCAAAGGGAGGGAGTGCGAGATTCTTTCCTGCGATTTTTTGAGCGACTCACCGGAAACACTGATTCAACAGGCGAAAGCGCGCTTTCCCGGTTTGAATGTGCTGCTCAATAGCGCCTCAGCCTATGAGCCTGCGCCCATCGCCCAGACAGACCTGGCCATGCTGGAGACCCAGTTTCGGGTCAATATGTTCACCCCGCTGCTACTCACACGCCATTTTGCCGAGGCGGTCGAACACGGTCAGGTGATCAACATCATCGACAACAAAGTGGCCTATCACCAATATCCGTATGCGGCGTACCTGCTCTCCAAGAAAAGCCTAGCTGAGATGACCCGTATGGCAGCGCTGGAGTTTGCTCCGCGCCTACGGATTAACGGTATCGCCCCCGGGGTAGTGCTGCCTGCCACCCAGCGTACCAGCGACTATATCCAGTGGCGCATCGAAGGCATTCCGGTCAATCACCAAGGCAACCCAGCACACCTTGTACAAGCCCTGCACTATTTGCTGGATAATGCCTTTGTGGCCGGGCAAGTGCTATTTGTAGACGGCGGCGAATCGATCAACCTAGAGGGTCGCCACTCCGAAAACTACCCTGGCGAGCGGCGCGACTGACCCAACGCAATGAGGCCGCCCGAAGGCGGCCTTGTCGTTGATGCGTCGAGGATCACACGTCCTCATCGTCAGGCTTGTGGTGCTCAGCCTCTTGCTCACTCGGTGATTTTCCATGACGAGGGCGATAGCGGTCATCCACTTCGAGCTCTGCTCGTTTGGGCTGCCCTGCCGGGCTACCATCGATGGTGAAGTCCTGCTGCATGACACGCAGGTTGGCAGGCGGCGCAGAGCCGGACTTGTCCTGCCCGAAGTACAGGGTGGTATGCGGGAACGGAATTTCGATACCCGCCGAGTCGAAGCGCATCTTGACGAGGCGGTTGTATGCCCGGCCAACGCCCCACTGGTCACCCGGCGTGGTCTTGATGACCACACGGATATTGACCGAGCTGTCGGCCAGCGCAGTAACGCCCGCCACGGTCATGTCTGCCAGCAGTTTGTGACCGTGCTCTTCGCTGGCTTTGAGGTCTTCGAAGGCCAACTGGAGCTGGGCAATGGCATCGTCGATGTTCTCGCGGTAGGCAATACCGTATTCGCCCACATGGTTGCCGTACTCACGCATGTAGTTGGAGACGGTATCGACACTGGAGAACGGCACAATGTGATAAGTACCGGAGAGGTCGCGGATACCCACCGAGCGAATACTCAAGCGCTCTGCGGTACCGGTAATCCCCCCTACGGTCACCACATCGCCGGTATTCATCGCGTTTTCCACCTGGATGAAGACGCCGGTGATGACGTCCTGCACCAGCCTCTGGGCACCGAAACCGATCGCCAGACCCAGCACACCGGCACCGGCAATCAGCGGCCCGATGTTGATGCCGATCTCCGACAGCACGATCATCCCGGTGATGGTCACCATGGCAATGGCTAGCGCATTACGGAACAGGCTAAGCAGCGTCTTGGCACGCGCCGAGGGCTCCCCGTCGCCCGTCTCGGGGTTCAGCTTGTGCTCGATCAGGCTCGCCAGCCCCAGCCATACGCCCAGCGATACGATCAGAATGACCGCCACGCTGATCAGGTTGCCCACCAGGTTGGCACCGCGCTCGGAAGCGTACCAGGCGGCGAGATTGAACGCTCCCCAGGCATCCAGCACCACCATGATCACAGCCACGACAATGATGGTGCGCAGCACGCGCAGGGCATTGGGTACGTAGCTGTTCAGGCGCGCTTCCAGCAGCGGCAGCTTGCGACGCAGGTCATCCGACAGCTGAATACGACGGCCGATGGTTTGGGTGAGGAAGGTGGACAGCAGCAGCCCCACCACCACCGCCACCAGCGTTTTCAGCGTGGCCATGAGCACGAAGGGCAGTGCGTCGCCCGGGCGGGTCAGGGTCAGCACGAACACCATCAGGAAGTAGAGCAGAGCAAACAGGTGCCATGTACGGGCAAAAAGGTGCAGCGACACGCGGCTGGCCATGAGCGTCGAACGGTCGCCCATCAGGTTCAAGTTATCACGCAGTCGAACACGGTTCTTCAGCACCACCGCCACGGCATAGACGAAGGCCAGCAGCATGATGAAGGTGCCCACGGCCTGCCCCAAGGTCGGGGCCAGGTAATAGTTGACCAGCGGTACGACCACCATCAGGCCATAGCCCACCATACCGATCAGACGGGCGATCCAGCGATTCCAATAGGAGGCTTCCTGGGCAGAAATATGCAGCAACCGCAGTCCCTCATAGCGGGAGGAGAACAGCATGCGCACTGCCGCCTTGAGCAGCTCGATGATCAGGAACGCGTTCAGGAACAGCGAAGCCCGGGTAGACAGCTCGCCCGCTTCGCCCACCGCGAACGTGGCGATCAGGTTGCCGCCCACGTAGGCCAGCGCCACCAGCAGCACATCCACCACCGCGGCCAACGCCACGCACAGCACGAGACGCAGCACCGGGGTCAAACTGCCACCGGCCAGCGACCAGGCGCTGAGCTTGGTAAACAGCGTCTTGGCGAGACGACGGAAGGTAAAGAACAGGGCAAACGTGGCAATGATGACAATGCCGAGATTGATCGCGGCATTGGTGAAGTCGGCCATATTGAAGGTGCCGGCCCCCTGCCCCGTGAACAGGCTGCCGACGATAGAGACGGCCTGCTCCAGCTGGCCCCCGACATCACTCACCGTGCGGCTGGTCAGTTCGGCCAGCTGGCGCGGCAGCGAGACATCTTCGGGTGCGACATTGCCACCGGCAGCCGCGGCTTCCGGGGAGAGTTCGTTGGCCAACCCTGGAGGCAGCGCCGATGCCTGGTGGCGCAGCAGCTCAATCAGCTCCTGGCGAGCCTGCTCATCTTCCAGCAAGTCCGCCAGCGCCGAATACGAGGGCGGCTGCTCGGCGCTCGTATCCGGCGCTTCGTTGTCACCGCCCAGCGTGGTTTGCGCCATGGCGGGGCCGGCCAATAAGGCGAACAGCGCCAGCATCCAGACGCCTAGCCAGGGTAATAAACGTAGTGACGTCACACCATAACCTCCCTTTGGGTGAGTTTTTGCGATCCTGCGACTTGCCAAGAACCTGTCTATGCGTGCCCGCACAGACACGTCCACACAGACACGTCCACACAGAATAGTGCATCCATCAGGAATGCAAACCTGACATAACATACGCTAGGGTAACATGCCTGACTGCCAGAGAGGTTATCGCGACTGCTTTCGGTGCACCAACGAAAACACCCTCGCGCAGTTTTCAGGCAATCGCATAGCAGTGCCTTATTGGCAGTAAGGGGCCAGCCACTGCTGGGCCATGACGATCAACAGCGCATAGCGCGCGCCCTTGGCCAGCACGATCCAGAGCAGCGCCCGCCACCAGGCCAAGCGCATGACGCCGGCCAGGACGGTGAGCGGGTCGCCTATGACCGGCAGCCATGACAACAGCAGGCTGAACTCACCAAAGCGGTGATACCAGCGCTCTGCGCGGGCCAATCCTTGGGGCGATGCGGGGAACCAGCGGCGATCCTGGAACTGGCGGGCATAGCGCCCCATGGCCACGTTGATCATGCTACCCAGCGTATTGCCCACCGTGGCAACCAGCCAAAGCCCCAGCGCGGGCTCACCCAGGCACCAGAGCCTGGCCAGCCACACTTCAGAGCCGCCCGGCAGCAAGGTGGCACTGGCAAGCGCCACCCAAAACAGACTAAACATGAGCAATCATCGGCAATTAACGAGGCCGCTGGCCGCCCATTTGCAGGGTGATGTCATCCGCCGTGCGGCGCACCAGCGCCCCCAGCGCCAGCAGGCGATCTTCTGGAATGCGCGCCATGGGCCCGGAAACGGAAATGGCCGCCAGGGGAGTGGCGTGCTCGTCGAAAATACACGCGGCCACGCAGTGCAGGCCAATGGCATGCTCTTCACGGTCACAGGCAAAGCCCTGGGCACGAATGGTGGCCATTTCCACCAACAGCGAATCGACCTGATAGCGCGTGTTTTCCGTGACGCGCGCCAGCTCATACCCACCCGCCAACAGCGCGTCGCGCTCCTCCTCGCTCATCCAGGCCAGCAGCGCCTTGCCTACCCCAGAGGCGTGCAGCGGTGCCCGCGACCCCAGCCGCGTGATCATGCGCATCATTTGCGGCGATTCGTTCTGGGCCAAAAACACCGCCGTGGCGCCATCGCGAATGCCCAGGTTGGCCGTTTCGCCGGTCTCTGCCGTCAGGCGGCGCAAAAACGGACGGCTTTTCGCCACCACGTCGCGGGCTTCCAGAAAGCTGTTGCCGATGCGGAAGGTTTTCACGTCGATGCGCCACAGGCCTTGCTCGCTCTCCTGGGTGACGAACCCCTGGCTTTGCAGTGCCTGGAGTAGCCGGTGGGTCGTGGAAGGTGCCAGGTCCGCTTGTTCGGAAAGCTCCGAGAGCGCCATCCCCAGCGGGCTGGCCGCCAGGTATTCGAGCAGCGTGAGGCCGCGTACCAACGATTGGCTATGCCCGCCGCTGGCTTTGGTGGCTCCCGCCGGACGTCCGACTGACCTGCGCTTTACTTCACTCACCTGGCACTCTCCTGAGGGCGCGTTAACATTCATAAATCAGCAGGATAACTCGCCCCGGCAGCCATGTCGCGTTTACGGAAACAAATTCCACCAATGGATCGCTAGCGGTGCCGCCAGACCGGCGGGCGTTTCTCGATAAACGCATCGATGCCCTCGGCCACGTCCTCAGCCAGCATGTTGCAGGCCATGGTGTCTCCGGCAAAGGCGTAGGCTTCTCCCAAAGGCATCGCCACGGCGAGCGAACAGCACCTGGTAATAGGCCTGCTCGGGGTGCGCGCGCATCTGCTTCAAATCATGCCCCGCGCAGCAGGCAGTCGTCGAGGGAAGCAATGTGTGAAGAGGGCATGGCAGGCTCCTGAGCAAAACGTGCTGCTCAGCCTAGCTGCCCGCCCGACGTGCTGATCGCTCACGACGGCCAAAGTGGCCTCTTGCAGGGCAAGCGGCCACGGGGTTGGGTTACGCTTTGTCGTGGGCCGCCTGGCGAGGGTTGTAGCCCAGCGGATGGGGTTCACCGCGGGCCTTGGCCAGCTCGATCTGGCGCTGGCGTTCGCGGGCGGCGGCGCGGGTCTTCTCGGGCAGCGAGTCGATGCAGTGCGGGCAGCTGATGCCGGGCTCGTAGGCCGACGACTGCATCTCTTCCTGAGAGATCGGCATGCGACATGCGTGGCACTGCTCGTGCTCGCCCTCGGTGAGATCATGGCGCACGGTGACGCGGTTATCGAACACGAAGCACTCGCCGCGCCACAGCGACTGCTCTTCCGGCACCTTTTCCAGGTAATTGAGCACGCCGCCCTTCAGGTGGTACACCTCTTCGAAGCCCTCTTTCAGCATGAAGCTGGAGGCTTTCTCGCAGCGAATACCGCCGGTGCAGAACATCGCCACTTTCTTGTGCTGCTCCGGGTTGTAGTGTTGGCGCACGTACTCGGGAAACTCGCGGAACGTGGTGGTCTTGGGGTCGACCGCGCCTTCGAAGCTGCCAATCGCCACTTCGTAGTCGTTACGAGTATCGATCACCAGCACTTCCGGGTCGGAGATCACGTCGTTCCAGTTTTCCGGCTCGACGTAAGTGCCCACGGTGTCGTTGGGGTCGATGCCCGGCACGCCCAGCGTCACAATCTCCTTTTTCAGCTTCACCTTGGTGCGGTAGAACGGCGGCTCGTCGCAGAACGACTCTTTATGGTCGATATCGGCCAGGCGCGGGTCGGCGGTCAGCCAGGCCAGCAGCGCATCGATGCCTTCACGGCTGCCTGCCACGGTGCCGTTGATGCCCTCTTCGGCCAACAGCAGCGTGCCTTTGACGCCATTGGCCAGCATGGTCTGGTGCAGCGGCTCGCGCAGCGCTTCGAAGTCGTTCAGGGTGACAAATTTGTACAGCGCAGCCACCACGATGGGCGGTGTGGAAGTGGGGATCGTCATGCAGTGCTCCTGGTAGTCGCCCTCGCAAAGGGCGGACCGGGTGAATAATCCCGCGCATGATAGCAAAAAGCGCGCCGCGCGTGCATCTGCACGCACCTGCCAGCCACTATTCTGGCGGCCCTCAATCGTCGATTATTTCGACGCCATCATTGAGAAAGCTTCACCCCACGCAGGGCGCTCTCGGTCGTATAGTAGGCAACATAGAGTAGGCAACAACCTGACTGATCAACGAGGTACCGTTCATGAAGATTCGTCGTTCCAACGAGCGCGGCTATGCAGACCACGGCTGGCTGCGCTCGTACCACACCTTTTCGTTTGCCAATTACATGGACCCGGAGCACATGGGCTTTCGCGCCCTGCGGGTGATCAACGAAGACCGGGTCGCCCCGGGCCACGGCTTTGGCGCCCACCCCCACCGGGACATGGAGATCATCTCCTACGTGCTCGAAGGTGAAATGGAGCACAAGGACAACATGGGCAACGGCGAGGTCATGCGCCCCGGCGACGTACAGCGCATGTCGGCGGGCACCGGGGTGCTGCACAGCGAGTTCAACCACTCCCAGCAAAACGGCCTGCATTTCCTGCAGATCTGGATCGAACCGGCCCAGCGGGGCATCTCGCCCAGCTACGAGCAGAAGGCATTCCCCACGGCCGAACGCCAGGGCCAGTGGCGCCTGATCGCGTCGCAGAGCGGCCGAGAAGGGTCAGTGAGCGTCAATCAGGACGTCAATCTGTACGCCAGCCTGGTGAGCGCGGGTGATCAGCTGGCGGCGCCGCCCTCCCGTTATGCCTGGCTGCATGTGGTGAAAGGGGCCATCGAGGTGAACGGACAAACCCTGCGCACCGGCGACGCGGTGGCTTTCAACCCAGGCGAGGACTTTGCAGTGGCAGGCAGCGAGGCCAGTGAGGTCCTGCTGTTCGACCTGGCCTGATACGCAAAACGGCCCTTTCGGGCCGTTTTGTGACGCTGCGCGGGTCGGTAATATCAGCTGTTCTGCGCCGAGTAGAGAACGCGAATCTTCAGCGTATGCTCTACCTTTTTCAGGGCTTCCAGCGCCTGCGGGCCATAGGCCTTGTCGACGTCGATGACCACGTAGCCCACCTTGTCGTTGGTCTGCAGGTACTGACCGGAGATATTGATGCCGTTCTCCGACAGCACGCGGTTGATCTGCGACAGCACGCCGGGCACGTTGTCGTGGATGTGCAGCAGGCGGTGCTTGTCCGGGTGGGCAGGCAGCGCCACTTCGGGGAAGTTGACCGACGTCACCGTGGTGCCGTTATCCGAGTAGGTGATCAGCTTCTCGGATACTTCGATACCGATGTTCTCCTGCGCTTCCAGCGTCGAGCCGCCGATATGCGGCGTCAGGATCACGTTGTGCAGGCCACGCAGCGGGCTCTGGAACTCTTCATCGTTGCCCTTCGGCTCGACCGGGAAGACGTCGATGGCGGCACCGTTCAGCTTGCCAGCCTTCACGGCGTCGGCCAGCGCTTCGATCTCGACCACGCTGCCACGGGCGGCGTTGATCAGGATCGCGCCATCCTTCATGGCGGCGATTTCCTTCGCACCCATCATCCAGCGGGTAGAGGGCAGGTCCGGCACGTGCAGGCTGACCACGTCCGAACGACCCAGCAACTCCTCCAGGCTGGCGACCTGGCTGGCATTACCCATGCCCAGCTTGGTGATCACATCGTAGTAGATCACGTTGAAGCCCAGTGACTCCGCCAGCACCGACAGCTGAGCGCCAATGCTGCCATAGCCCACGATACCCAGCGTCTTGCCGCGCGCCTCATGGGAGTTCTTGGCCGATTTCAACCAGCCCCCCTGGTGCGCCAGCGCGTTTTTCTCGGGAATGCCACGCAGCAGCATGATGGCTTCCGCCAGCACCAGCTCGGCCACCGAGCGAGTGTTGGAATACGGCGCATTGAAGACCGCGATACCGCGCTTGAGCGCCGCATCCAGGTCGACCTGATTGGTCCCGATACAGAAACAGCCCACGCTGACCAGTTTCTCGGCGGCATCGAACACGCGCTCCGTCAACTGCGTCCGGGAGCGAATGCCGAGGAAGTGAACATCACGGATCTTCTCGATCAGCGCTTCTTCATCCAGCGATGTGGAGATAAGCTCGATGTTTTCGTAACCCGCGTTGTGAAAATTGTCCACCGCGCTTTGGTGGACGCCCTCGAGTAGCAGGATCTTGATCTTGCTCTTTTCCAGGGACGTTTTGGCCATGGCTGAATCAACCTCTATGGTCGGCGGCAGGCGCCGTGTATCGGTTCACGGAAGGCCCGTATGGTAGCACAGCCCCCGCCTTTCTCAGCGCTCCCGGATGATGAAAAGTCTGCGTTTTGAAGATGAACCCGGCACACGTCGAGGAATCCCGCCAGCGGGAGGCAGACGCCACCCCCTTGCCTCGGTGTATACTGTGCGTTTATTTGACTGGCATCCGGCCACTTTCGCCGCCCGCACCGAGCACAGGGCCCACGACAAACGGTAGGCATTGACCATGAGCACCCCTCCCCAAGATTTTGCTGCCACGGTGACCGAGCTTGAAACCATCGTGGAACGCCTGGAGTCAGGCGAACTCTCACTGGAAGATGCCCTGACCGCCTTCGAGCAGGGCGTGCGGCTCACGCGCGATGCCCAGCAGCGCCTCGACAGTGCCGAGCTGAAAGTGCGCGCGCTCAGCGAAGCCGCCGAAGGCAAGCTGGACGTGGCTCCCTTCCATGCTGCACCAGAGCCGTCAGCTGCTCAGGGACACGACGACAGCGAGGAAACGCCCCCATGGTAACGGCCCACGACACACCGCTGGTCACGCTGCGCCGCGCCAGCAACGCCCGCGTCGATGCCACCCTGGCGGCGCTGTTCGAGTCTCGGCCCGCCGTCGAGGCGCGCCTGGAAGCAGCCATGCGCCACGGCCTGCTGGTGGGCGGCAAGCGCCTGCGCCCGCTGCTGGTCTATCTGGCGGGGCGCTCCCTGGGAGCAGAAGACGACGCCCTGGACGCCCCCGCGGCGGCCATCGAGCTGATCCACGCCTACTCGTTGATCCACGACGACCTGCCCGCCATGGATGACGACGACCTGCGTCGTGGCCAGCCCACGGTGCACAAGGCCTACGACGAAGCCACGGCCATTCTGGCAGGCGACGCCCTGCAGGCGCTGGCCTTTGAAGTCATGGCCAGCCGCCCGCACCCGCGCCTGGCTGCACTGGTATCTACCCTGGCGGTGGCCGCTGGCCGCGATGGCATGGTGGCAGGCCAGGCGCTGGACCTGGCAGCCGTGGGTGGCCATCCCGATGTCGAGGCACTGGCTCACATGCACGCCCACAAGACCGGCGCGCTGATCGTGGCGGCGGTCCGGATGGGTGGGCTGATCGCCGTCGAGGCCGACGACCCACGCCTGGCGGCACTGATTCGCTATGCGCGGGCCATTGGTCTAGCCTTCCAGATTCACGACGACATTCTCGACGTCACCGGAGACACCGCCACGCTGGGCAAAACCTCCGGTGCCGATGCTGCCCGCGCCAAGCCCACGTATCCCAGCCTGCTCGGGCTGGCGGGCGCCCAGCAAAAAGCGAACGCATTGATCGACGACGCCATTGCCGCGCTCGCCCCGCTTGGCGAGCGCGCCGCGCCCCTGGCCGATCTTGCCCATTACATGATCGAGCGCGACCACTAACGATGCCTTTCACAACATACCCATGAAAACATGCCGCCTATGAAGCTGTTCGACGAGATACCCCGCGAGCGCCCGGCGACGCCGCTGCTCGACTCCTTTGACCACCCCGCGGCCCTGCGGGCCATGAGTCCCGGCCAGCTGGCGCAGCTGGCCGACGAGCTGCGCGCCTACCTGCTGTATAGCGTCGGTGTCACCGGCGGCCACTTTGGCGCAGGGCTCGGCGTGGTGGAACTCAGCGTGGCCCTGCACCACGCCTTCCACACCCCCAGGGACCGCCTGGTATGGGACGTAGGCCACCAGGCCTACCCCCACAAGATTCTCACCGGCCGCCGTGAAGCCATGCTCGGCATCCGCCAGCACGGCGGCCTGGCCGCGTTCCCCCGCCGCGCCGAATCCGAGTACGACACCTTCGGCGTTGGTCACTCCAGCACCTCGATCTCGGCGGCGCTCGGCATGGCCCTGGCCGCCCAGGCACAAAACGACCCGCGCCGCGTATGTGCCATCATCGGCGATGGCGCGCTCACCGCGGGCATGGCCTTCGAAGCGCTGGCCCACGCCGGGCACGTCAACGCCAACATGCTAGTGGTGCTGAACGACAACGAGATGTCGATCTCCGAGAACGTCGGCGGTATCGCCACCTATCTGGCGCGGATGCTCTCCAGCAAGCCTTACCTGAAAATGCGCGAAGAGGGCAAGAAAGTGCTCTCGCACCTGCCCGGCGCGCTGGAGTTTGCCAAGCGCACTGAAGAGCACATGAAGGGCATGGTGAGCTCCGCAACGCTCTTCGAAGAGATGGGCTTTCACTACGTGGGCCCCATCGACGGCCACGACCTGGACGCGCTGACCCAGACCCTACGCAACCTGCGTGATCAGAAAGGCCCCCAGTTTCTGCATATCAAGACGGTCAAGGGCAAAGGGTTCCTGCCGGCAGAGGCCGACCAGATTGGCTATCACGCCATTACCAAGCTGGAAAAAGTGCCCGCGTCCAGCGCGCCCCCGGTGAAGCCCCCCGCTGCGCCCAAGAAGAAGTACTGCAATGTGTTTGGTGACTGGCTGTGCGACATGGCCGCCGCCGACCCGCGCCTGATGGGCATCACTCCCGCCATGGGCGAAGGCTCGGATCTGATTCGCTTTGCGCAGACCTACCCCGAACGCTATTTCGACGTGGCGATTGCCGAACAGCACGCGGTCACCCTGGCCGCGGGCATGGCCTGCGAGGGCATGAAGCCCGTCGTCGCCATCTACTCGACCTTTCTGCAGCGTGGCTACGACCAGTTGATCCACGACGTGGCCGTGCAGGACCTGGATGTCACCTTCGCCATCGACCGAGCAGGCCTGGTGGGAGAAGACGGCCCGACGCACCACGGCAGCATGGACCTGTCGTTCCTGCGCTGCGTGCCCGGCATGGTGATTCTGGCCCCCGCCGATGAAGCAGAGTGCCGCGCCATGCTCAGCGCCGCCTACCACCACCCGGGCCCGGCCGCCGTTCGCTACCCCCGTGGCACCGGCCCCGGCGTGGCCATTCCAGACCATCTGGAGCCCATGGCGATTGGCCAGGCCGAGGTTCGTCGCACCAGCACCAGCGACGGCATGCGCATCGCTCTGCTGGCCTTTGGCAGCATCAATGGTGCCGCCGCCGAGGTGGCCGAGAAGCTCAATGCAACGCATATCAACATGCGCTCCATCAAGCCGCTGGATCGCGACGCCGTGCTGCACGCCGCCGACGAGCACGAGCTGCTGGTCACGCTGGAGGAGAACGTGATTGCGGGCGGCGCGGGCAGCGCGGTGAATGAGCTGCTCCACAGCGAAGGCGTTCAGGTCGAAGTCCTGAACCTGGGCTTGCCGGACAGCTTCGTCGAGCACGGCACCCCCGCCGAGCTGCTGCGCGACTGCGGCCTGGATGCCGCCGGCATCGAAGCGGCCATTCGTTCGCGCCTGCCGTCGCCTTGAGCCTTCTGACTAACTTGTTGAGACCGTTATGCTTTTTTTGATGATTCTGTTTGGTTTGATCGGCCTTGCCAGCGGCGGCCCCGTGGGTCTGCTGGTGGGGGCGGGTCTGGGCTGGTGGTTGGCACGCCAGCTGGGGCGCCGTTTGAATGCCGCCCGCACGCGCTTGCAGGAAGGCTTCCTGGAGTCGATCTTTTCGGTGATGGGCTGCCTTTGCCAGGCCGATGGCAAGGTCACGCCAGGTGAGCTGAGCGTGGCCGAAAAGCTGTTCGACCAGATGCGCTTGCAGGGCGAGCACCGCGCCAAGGCGCGGGCCGCCTTCGAACGGGGCCGTGCCGACGACTTCGACCTGGAGGCCGAGCTGGCCAAGGTCAATCGCCTGACCCAGCGTCAGCCCATTTTGCGCCAAGTATTTTTGCAGGTTCAGCTCAGCGCGATTGCCGCCGACGGGGTCCTGCACCCCGCCGAGCATGAGATGATTCTGCGCGTGGCGCGGGGCGTTGGCTGCAGCGAGGCCGAAGTACAGCAGATCGAAGCCATGCTGCATGGCGCGACGGCCAACTCTCAAGGCGCCAGCGAGGAAGCTCTGAAGGATGCCTATCGCGTACTGGGCGTGGCCGAAGACGCCAGCGATGCCGAGATCAAGAAAGCGTATCGTCGCCTGATGAGCCAGAATCACCCGGACAAGCTGGCGGGCAAGGGGCTTCCGGAGAGCATGCGCGAGGTGGCGCAGGCCCGCACCAGCGAGATTGGCAATGCCTACGAGCGCATCCGCGCGGCGCGGGGCCAGTAGCCCCGTGACAGGCGTTCAGGCAGTGGCTACAGTGAAGGCTTCACGGTACTGCCTGGAGCCGCCAAATGATCACGCTATACAGCTTTCCCAACTCCCGCTCGCTGCGTGCCGCCTGGACGCTGGAAGAGCTGGGCCTGGCGTACCAGTGCCACCACGTAGCCCTGGACCAGGGCGCGGGGCAAAGCGCCGAGCATCTCGCCCGCCACCCGGATGGCAAGGTACCCGTGCTGGAAGACGGCGAACTGACGCTGTTTGAATCCGCGCCCATCTGCCGCTATCTCGCCGAACGGTATGGCGAAGGCCAACTGCTGCCACACAGCGTAGAGGAACGCGCCCAGGTAGATCAGTGGCTAAGCTTCATCGTCACCGAGATCGAGCAGCCGCTGTGGCTGCAGGCCAAGCACAAGTTCGCCCTGCCTCAGGACAAGCGCGTGCCCTCCGTACTGCCCACCGCCGCCTGGGAATTTCAGCGCGCCCTGACCGCCCTGGAGCGCCGCTACCACGGCCAGGAGACGCTGGTGGGCGATACCTTCACACTGGCCGACCTCTTCCTGACCCACACCTTGAGCTGGGCAGCGAGCATGAAACACCGCCTGCCGGAACCGCTGGTGGCCTACCGCGCCCGCCATGCCGACCGCCCGGCGCTGGCCCGCGCCGCGGAGAAAGAGCAGGCCGCCAAAGGGTAAGCGCTACCCCTTGCGCTCGATATCCACATCGCTGGCCTGGGTGAAGTCATCCAGCGCCATCATGTGGCCCAGCTTGCCCGCCTTGGTGGCCAGGTACTGCTCGTTATGCGGGTTGAGGCCGGTGGTGATGGGCTGACGCTCCACCACGTTGACCCCATCGCGGGTGAGCGCATCGACCTTGCGGGGGTTGTTGGTCATCAGCTTGAGGGCGGAGACGCCCAGGTGCTCGAGCATCGGCACGCAGAGATCATAACGGCGCATGTCGGCACCGAAGCCGAGCTGCTCGTTGGCCTCCACGGTATCCGCCCCCTGGTCCTGCAAGTGGTAGGCGCGAATCTTGTTGAGCAGGCCAATACCGCGCCCCTCCTGACGCAGGTACAGCAGCACCCCGCGACCTTCGCTGGCAATGCGCTTGAGGGCTTCCTGCAGCTGGTAGCCACAGTCGCAGCGCATGGAAAACAGCGCATCGCCCGTCAGGCACTCGGAGTGCACCCGCCCCAGCACCGGCGCGCCATCGCTCACATCGCCCAGGGTGAGCGCAATATGGTCTTTCCCCGTGGCATCGTCTTCGAAGCCATGCATGGTGAACGTGGCCCAGGGGGTGGGCAGCCGGGAAGCGGCGATGAAGCGAATGGTCACGGATTACCTCACAGATGAACCAGGCCAGTTATCCACATCAGTGTTGGCAAGTGGGCGCATAGTCTAACAGGAAGTGGCGCAAGCCTCACGGATTGGCCGGGGTGCGACGATGTTGGCCAGCCAACAGGCGCCACCGCTGCCCAACTTCACGTACAATTCCTATCGTCGGATGTGCTGACTCCCTTACAATGCGGGCAAATTTTCCAAGAGCAAGTGTTTATGACCACCACACCTTTGCAGAACGACCGTTTTCTTCGCGCGCTGGTGCGCCAACCTGTCGACCGCACTCCGGTGTGGATGATGCGTCAAGCGGGCCGTTACCTGCCCGAGTACCGCGCCAGCCGCGCCGATGCGGGCAGCTTCATG
This sequence comes from Halomonas sp. 141, assembly GCF_002810305.1. Classification (NCBI taxonomy): domain Bacteria; kingdom Pseudomonadati; phylum Pseudomonadota; class Gammaproteobacteria; order Oceanospirillales; family Halomonadaceae; genus Halomonas; species Halomonas sp. 141. The sequence goes on along the minus strand of NZ_PINZ01000041.1, from coordinate 13,029 downwards.
GACCTGTGCCGCAATCATGACCTGGCCTGTGAAGTCACCCTGCAGCCGCTGGAGCGTTACCCGCTCGACGCCGCCATTCTGTTCTCGGACATTTTGACCATCCCCGATGCCATGGGGCTGGGCCTGTACTTCGAAACCGGCGAAGGCCCCAAATTCAAGAAGACCGTACGCACCGCCGAAGAAGTCGCCGCGCTCACCGTGCCCAATGCCGAGCGCGACCTGGACTACGTGATGCGGGCGGTCTCCACGATCCGTCGTGAGCTCAACGGCCGTATGCCGCTGATCGGCTTTTCCGGCAGCCCCTGGACGCTGGCCACCTACATGGTAGAAGGCGGCTCCAGCAAGGACTTCCGTCACCTGAAGACCATGCTGTACGACACGCCCGACACCATGCACCAGTTGCTGGACACCCTGGCGCAAGCGGTCACCGACTACCTGAACGCTCAGATTCGCGCAGGCGCTCAAGCGGTACAGATTTTCGATACCTGGGGCGGCGCGCTGTCCACACCGGCCTACCTGGAGTTCTCGCTGCGCTACATGGAGCAGATCGTCTCCGGGCTAATCCGCGAGCACGATGGCCGTCGCGTACCGGTGATTCTGTTCACCAAGAACGGTGGCCAGTGGCTGGAGTACATTGCCTGCGCCGGTGCCGACGCATTGGGCATCGACTGGTCCACCGAGCTGTCCGACGCCCGCGCTCGCGTGGGCCATAAGGTGGCCCTGCAGGGTAACCTGGACCCCAACGTGCTGTTTGCGCGCCCTTCGGCCATTCGTGCGGAAGTGGCTCGCGTACTGGAGAGCTACGGCCACGGCCCTGGCCACGTTTTCAACCTGGGCCATGGCATCAGCCAGTTCACCAACCCTGATCATGTCACCGCCTTCATGGAGGCGCTGCACGACTTGAGCCCGCAGTACCATCAGGGCATTCCGACTCAATCGAACGACTCATGCCCAGGAGCCAAGCAATGAGCGACCTACGCGACGACCAGTGGTTTACCGAAGTCTTTGATAGCCACGGCAGCGCTTTCTCGCTGAAAGTGACCGAAAAGCTGCTGGATGTGCAGAGCCCTTACCAGCACCTGGAAGTGTACGCCACAGAGACCTACGGCAACCTGATGGTGCTGGATGGCTGCGTGATGCTGACCGATCGCGACAACTTCCTGTATCACGAAATGATCGCCCACCCGGCGCTGTTCACCCATCAGGACCCCAAGCGCGTGGTCATCATTGGTGGCGGCGACTGCGGCACCTTGAAAGAAGTGCTGCGCCATCCGGGCGTCGAGAAGGTCACCCAGATCGATATCGACGAGGAAGTCACCAAGGCCGCCGAGCGCTTTTTCCCCGAACTCGTGGAAGCCAACGGCGACCCCCGCGCCGAGCTGCTGTTTGCCGACGGCGTGAAGTGGGTGGACGACGCGGCCGACGAGAGCATCGACCTGCTGATCATCGACTCCACCGACCCGGTCGGCCCGGCCGAAGGCCTGTTCAAGACCGACTTCCTGAAACGCTGCCACCGTATTCTGAAAAGTGGCGGAGTGATGGTGCAGCAGAGCGAGTCGCCGCTTTACCATAGCGGTTCGATCATTCGCGAACTGCGCAACGACATGCGCGAAGCGGGCTTCGACAGCGTGGCCACCTTGCCCTTCCCCCAACCGGTCTACCCCTCCGGCTGGTGGAGCGTGACGTTGGCAGGTAAAGGCACCAGCGTTGAAAGCTTCCGCGAAGAAGCTGCCGCCAGCCACGAAATGCCGCTACAGTACTATACAGCAGAGGCCCATCGTGGAGCCCTGGCGCTGCCCCCCTTCATGCGCAAAGCCTTTGCGTGAGAGCGGGCATCGTTAGTGGAAAAGCCGGGCGCTGCTCGGCTTTTTTTATGCGCGCAGATCGGCGCGCTTCGACGTCAAGGAATCACACATGAAGAGTGTTCGTTGGTTGGGAGTAGGGGCCAGCCTGTTGGCACCGGCCATCGCCATGGCCAGCACGCTGGACACCGTCCAGAATCGCGATAGCCTGCGTTGCGGCGTGAATGCCGCCCAGCCCGGTTTCTCGTCACTGGATGACGACGACCAGTACCGGGGCTTGGATACCGACATCTGCCGCGCCATTGCCGCCGCCGCGCTAGGCGATGCCAACAAGGTGGACTTCGTGCCGCTGGACTCCGTGGAGCGCTTCACGGCCCTTCAGTCCGGTGAAGTGGACGTGCTGTCACGCACCACCACCTGGACCTCCAGCCGCGATACCACGCTGGGCATGCACTTTACCGGCGTCAGCTATTACGACGGCCAGGCCTTCATGGTCGCCAGCGACCTGAACGTACAGAGTGCCAAGGAGCTGGACGGCGCCGCGGTATGCACCCAATCGGGCACCACCAGCGAACTGAACCTGTCCGATTACTTCAGGGTTCACGGCATGACCTATGATGCCGTGGTCTTCGACTCTCCCGAGCAGTCGATTGCCGGGTTCGAAGTAGGCCGCTGCGACGTGCTGAGCTCCGATGCCTCGCAGCTCTATGCCCAGCGGATGCAGCTGGCCGACCCCGACATGGCCGTGGTGCTGCCCGAGATCATCTCCAAGGAGCCGCTGGGCCCGGCCGTGCGCCAGGGCGACGACCAGTGGTTCAATATCGTCAAATGGACGCTGTTTGCCATGCTCAATGCCGAAGAGCTGGAAGTCACCCAGGCGAACGTGGACGAGCAGCTCGACAGCGACAACCCTGACGTACAGCGCCTGCTGGGCCAGGATGGCGATTTCGGCAGCCCCATGGGCATCAGCGCCGACTGGGCCTACCAGATCGTCAAGCAGGTAGGTAATTACGCGGACGTTTATGACCGCAATGTCGGCACAGGGTCGGACTTCAACATTGCCAGAGGCCTCAACGGGCTCTGGAATAACGGAGGCATTCAGTACGCCCCGCCGATTCGCTGATCGGCGAACGTCAGTAGCTTTCTCCCCGCGCCAGCGGCTACGCACCAAAACAGAGCATCGCGTAGCCGCTGGCACTCTTTTTTGCACCAATACTTTCGATAAATTCGCTGATTTTACGTTGAAAACCGCTGAATTTGCCGACATATCTTTTTTGGCACCTTCCTTGCTAGCTTTTAGGCATGCATCGACATGCATAACATCATTAAATCGAGGAAGGGGAACACACATGGTTAACAAGAAACACCTGGTACTGCTTGCCTCTGCGGGTGCAATTACGCTGGCCGGTATCGCTACCGCGCAGGCGAACACATTAGAAGAAACTCGCTCTCGCGGTGCCGTACAGTGTGGCGTTAGTGATGGCTTGCCAGGTTTTTCCGCGCCGGACGATAGCGGCGAATGGCAAGGTCTTGATGTTGACGTATGTCGTGCCGTCGCTGCCGCCGTACTGGGCGATGCCGACGCCGTTAACTATATCTCCCTGAACGCCGTCGAGCGCTTTACCGCACTGCAGTCTGGCGAAGTCGATGTTCTGTCACGTAACACCACCTGGACCACCACCCGTGATACCACGCTGGGTCTCAACTTCACCGGCGTCAACTTCTACGACGGCCAGGGCTTCATGGTCTCCACCGACCTGGGCATCTCCAACGCCTCCGAGCTGGATGGCGCCGCCATCTGTATCCAGTCCGGTACCACCACCGAGCTGAACCTGGCGGACTACTTCCGCGCTAACGGCATGGAATTCGACCCCATCGTTTTCGATACGTCCGAGCAAACCGTCGGTGGTTTCCAGGCAGGCCGTTGTGACGTTCTGACCTCTGACACCTCTCAGCTGGCCGCGCTGCGTATTCAGCTGGACGACCCGTCTGCCGCCATGATCCTGCCCGACGTCATCTCCAAGGAGCCGCTGGGCCCCGTGGTACGTCAGGGTGACGACCAGTGGTTCAACATCGTCAAGTGGTCGCTGTTCGCCATGCTCAACGGTGAAGAGTACGGTGTGACCAGCGAAAACGCTGAAGAGATGCGCGATTCCGATAACCCGGACGTGGCTCGCCTGCTGGGTCAGGACGGCAACTACGGTGAAGGCATGGGTCTGGATGCCGAGTGGGCCTACAACATCCTGAGCCAGGTAGGTAACTACGGAGAAAGCTTCGAACGTAACGTCGGCATGGATTCACCGCTGGAAATCGAACGGGGCGTCAACGCTCTGTGGAACCAGGGTGGCTTCCAGTACGCACCGCCGATTCGCTAAGCGTCTCGCTTGACCCCGGCCCGCCGTCCCTTGCCAGCATCACTCAAGGGTACCGGCGGGCCATTTGATTGACCTTCCGTGTAGCGGAGACGCCATCCATGTCCGTAAGACCTAACGCTCGCCCCGTTGGCCAAAAGCCTCCGTTCTGGCGAGACCGCGCAAAGCGTGCGCTGATCTTTCAGTTTCTACTCATTGCAGCCGTTATTGCGTTCCTGTTCTATATCGTCGGTAATGTTCAAGACAACCTGTCCTCTCGCGGGATCACTACCGGGTTCGGTTTTCTTAACAACACCGCAGGCTTCGGGATCGTTCAAAGTCTGATCGACTACTCCTCCCAAAGCACCTATGGCCGCACTTTCTTCGTGGGCCTGCTGAATACCCTGTTGGTGGGTGCACTGGGGGTAATTGCCGCCACCATCGTTGGCTTCATCGTCGGGATCGCCCGCCTGTCACCCAACTGGTTGATCGCGCGGCTGGCCACGGCCTATATCGAAACCTTCCGTAATATCCCGCTGCTGCTGCAGATTTTCTTCTGGTACTTTGCCGTATTGCGGACGCTACCCAGCGCCCGTGACAGCCTGGCGTTCGGTGAGGTCATCTTTCTCAACGTGCGCGGCCTGTACCTTCCCGAACCGTTATTCGAGTCCGGGTTTGGGCTGATTCCGGTCACGTTCATTGCGGCGATCATCGCCAGCATTGCGCTGGTGATCTGGAACAAGCGCCGTCAGGAGGCCACGGGGAAGCGCCTGCCAGCCTACTGGATCTCCTTCGCGATGATTTTCGGCCTGCCCCTGCTGGTGATGTTTGCCACCGGTGTGCCGATCACCTGGGATGTCCCCGAGCTGCGCGGTTTCAACTTCCGCGGCGGTGTCACCGTCATTCCCGAGTTCCTGGCGCTGTGGTTCGCGCTTTCGATTTATACGGCTGCGTTCATTGCCGAAATCGTGCGCTCCGGCATTCAGGCCATTTCCCATGGCCAAACCGAGGCCGCACAAGCGCTGAGCCTGCCGCGTAACCTGGTGCTGCGTCTGGTGGTCATTCCGCAGGCACTGCGGGTCATCATTCCCCCGCTCACCAGCCAGTACCTCAACCTGATCAAGAACTCGTCGCTGGCCACCGCCATTGGCTACCCGGACCTCGTTTCGGTCTTTGCGGGCACCACGCTGAACCAGACAGGCCAAGCCATCGAGGTCATTGCCATGACCATGGCGGTTTATCTGACCATCAGTCTGCTGGTCTCCATGTTCATGAACTGGTTCAACGCCCGTGTGGCGCTGGTTGAACGCTAGGCCGTTGGCGAGGACACTCCAATGATTCATAACCAAACGATGATCGAGCCAAGGCCAGCGCCCGGCAACTCCGTGGGCCCCGTGGCATGGCTACGCAGTAACCTGTTCAACGGTCCGATCAACACGATCTTTACCCTGATCGGCCTGTATATTCTCTACCTGCTCGTGGTACCGACGGTGCAATGGGCGTTCATCAACGCCGATTGGGTAGGCACCTCCCGCGAAGACTGCTCCCGAGAGGGTGCCTGCTGGGTGTTCATCAACGCACGCTTCACCCAGTTCATCTACGGCTTGTACCCGCGCTCAGAAATCTGGCGTGCCAATATCGTCTTTGCCGGGTTCTTCACCCTGATTGCCTGGCTGGCGATTCCACGTCTGCCCTTCAAGCGCTGGGTGGCCGTGTTTGCGCTGGTCGGCTTCCCCGTGATCGCCTACGTGCTGCTGCATGGCGGCTATTTCGACCTGCCGCGTGTACCGACCCATCGCTGGGGCGGCCTGATGCTGACCCTGCTGCTGGCCACCGTGGGCATGGTAGGTGCGCTGCCGATCGGTATCGTGCTGGCCCTGGGGCGGCGTTCGAACATGCCCATCGTCAAGAGCTTCTGCGTCATCTTTATCGAGTTCTGGCGTGGCGTGCCGCTGATCACGGTGCTGTTCATGGCCTCGGTGATGCTGCCGCTGTTCATGCCTACCGGGGTCAGCGTGGACCGTCTGGTACGCGCCCTGATCGGCTTGACGCTGTTCCAGAGCGCCTACATGGCCGAAGTCATTCGCGGTGGTTTGCAGGCCATTCCCAAAGGCCAGGAAGAAGCCGCCGCCGCCCTCGGCATGACCTACTGGAAGCGCATGGGGCTGATCGTACTGCCCCAGGCTCTGAAAATGATGATTCCTGGTATCGTGAACACGTTCATTTCGTTGTTCAAAGACACGACCCTGGTCATGATCATCGGGCTATTCGATCTGCTGGGGATCGTGCAAGCGGCACTGGCCGACTCGCGCTGGCTGGGCTTCTCGCTGGAAGGCTATGTCTTTGCGGCCTTCATGTTCTGGATCTTCTGTTTCAGCATGTCGCGCTACAGCCAGTATCTGGAACGCAGGCTACACACCGGTCACAGGCGTTAACGCCGCTTTTATCAACGATTTTTTAGCAGGATAGTGACATGACACAAGCAGCTTCCCATAACCCTGGCACCGGTACTTCGGATCTGATGGTCGAAATGCGCGGCGTCAACAAGTGGTACGGCGATTTTCACGTGCTGCGCGACATCTATCTGGAAGTGAAGCGCGGCGAAAGGATCGTCATTTGCGGGCCGTCCGGCTCGGGCAAGTCCACCATGATTCGCTGCATCAACCACCTGGAAGAGCATCAAAAGGGCGAGATCGTGGTCGGCGGCGTGCCGCTGACCCAGGACGTGAAGCGTATCGAGCAGATTCGCCGCAGCGTTGGCATGGTGTTCCAGCACTTCAACCTGTTTCCTCACCTCACCGTGCTGGAGAACTGCTGTATCGCCCCCATGTGGGTACAGAAAAAGCCGCGCAAAGAAGCCGAAGAGCAGGCCATGCGCTACCTGCAGCGAGTACGCATCGCCGAACAGGCCAAGAAATATCCCGGCCAGCTTTCCGGTGGTCAGCAGCAGCGGGTCGCCATTGCCCGCTCGCTGTGCATGCACCCGGACGTCATGCTGTTCGATGAGCCGACCTCGGCCCTTGACCCGGAAATGATCAAGGAAGTGCTGGACGTCATGATCGAACTGGCCGAAGAGGGCATGACCATGCTCTGCGTGACCCATGAAATGGGCTTCGCCAAGACCGTGGCCGACCGCGTGATCTTCATGGACCAGGGGCAGATCATCGAAGAAAATGCTCCAGAGCCGTTCTTCAACAACCCGCAGTCCGAGCGCACCCAGCTCTTCCTGAGCCAGATTCTGGGGCATTGATTCGACTGCCAGCGCGTCATAATGCGTAACGTGGGCCTCAGCTGAGGCCCATTTTCATGGCCCTTCTGAATACCCCACATCACACCCGAGAGTCATCATGGAAAAACTGTTCATCGACCGCGCCCCTCAGCCCATTGCGCCGTTCTCTCACGCCTGCCGCGTGGGCGACCTGGTGTTCATCACCGGCCAGATGCCGACCGTGCCGGAAACCAACGAAATGCTGCTGGGCACCTTTACCGAGCAAACCCATCGAGTCATGCAGAACCTGGCCATCGTGCTGGAAGAGGTGGGCAGCAGCTTCGAGTACGTGGTGCAGTCACGGGTTTTCATTACCAACATGGGCCACTTCGATGAAGTGAATCAGGTCTACGCCAGCTACTTCGAGAAACCGCTCCCCACCCGTACCTGCATCGGCGTCACCGGCTTGGCAGGCGGTGCCGACGTGGAGGTCGACATGATTGCCTGGATTCCCCCCAAGGAAGGCGCCTAACCGCCTACCAGCGTGATGCTGGCCGGGGCCAGCGCGAGCTGCTCACGGTGCTGGGTCAATGGCTTGCCTGCCAGCGCCGTGAGCAGGATCTGCAGCGGGTCGCCATGGCTCACCACCAGCACCGTTTCCCCTTGCCAGCGCAGCTCCAGTGCTTCCAGCGCCGCGCACATGCGCGCTGCCACGCTGGTGAGCGGCTCTACCTGCCACTGCCGATGCGCGGCACTCTGGGCATCCTGCGCCCACACCTCGGGGTAATGGCTATCTGCCTGGCCTTCCAGCTCGCCAAAATGGCGTTCTCGCAAGCGCTCGTCGATGGCCATGCCCAACCCGAAGGCGCTGGCCACTCGGGCGGCAGTTCGAGTCGTGCGTAAAAAGTCCGAATGCACCACCTGGGTGGGCACCGGCCAACGCCAGTCCACCAGTGCATCGTCCAACTGCCGTTCGCCTTCGGGCGACAATCCATAGGCGTCTATTCCGCGCTCGGGGGTGCTGATGATTCGCCCCTGCGCGTTGGCCTGGCTGTGGCCATGGCGCATCAGCAGATAACGGTTGCGCCAATGGTAGGAGGGGGTCAGGAAAGTGTTTGACATATCTTTGTAACAAACCCTGGATTGAGAATGTTCGTTTTCGAAAAATAAACATCTATGTCTTCAGATGTCCATTAGCGAAACGCTGGGGGCTCGCCATTATCGTGCTGATGCTGATCGGTGAAGCCATCACCAGCGTGCTGCGCCGCAAAGTGCTGTAAGGCCACCAGGCAAGTGTTTGACCTAACCCCAAACGCTTGCCATGGTTAAAGGGCAATCAACGACATGGAGGACGTATGACGATGACCACCTATATCGTGGTAGCCGATGCGGCACGCGCCAGAATCTTTACCCGTGACGCCCTGGAACTCGCCGAGCAGGAGAGCATGGTGCATGCAGCAGGAAGGCTGCATGAAGGCGACCTGATCACCGACCGCCGAGGGGCCGACGTGCATGAGTCCACGTCCACCACGTCACGCTCATCAGGTGAAGAGGGCGCCGCTTCCCGGCATGAAAACGAGCTGTTTGCCAAGGAAGTCGCCCAACGGCTCTATGCTGCCCGCGTCGATAACCGCATGGAGAAGCTGATCATGGTGGCCCCACCCAAGTTCCTCGGGCTGCTGCGGGAAAAGCTCGACAACCCCACCCAGAAGCTGGTGATCCATACCCTCTCCAAGGACCTCAGCAAAGCCTCGCTGTCGGATATTCAGGAAGCCGTCAGCGATTTGCGCTGACGCCCCCCGAAGAAAAATTATTCGACTAAAGAAGTGGTCACTCTCGCCGATAATCGTCATTTACTCTGACGATCAAGAGAGTGACCATGTTCGCTACCCTACGCTTTCGAATACTCTTAGCGGCGTTGACTGCCATCGTTGTTGCCCTAGTGATCAATGGCATCGCCAGCTATTCCACGGTAAAACATCACAATGCCCAGCAGGTCGCTCAAAACCTGGAGGCTATCATACGAGGTAATACACAGGCGTTAGAGGAGTGGGTGGCATCCCGTAGCACCATGCTGAACGGTATGGAGGAAGCTATCTCCAGCAATGACCCACGTATTGCCTTGCGTCAGTTGACCACCTCTGGCGATTTTATGGCAACCTACCTGAGCTTGGCTGATAGCGGAGAGACCATTTTTTTCAACGGCTGGGAGCCACCCGCCGATTTTGACCCACGAGAGCGACCTTGGTACCAAGCCGCCGCTGCCGCGCAGGATACTATTGTCACCGCGCCGTATGTCGATGCCCAAAGCGGCGACTTAGTCGTGACCTTTGCCCGCCCGTTTTACCAAAATAACCAACTTCAGGCAGTAGTAGGTGCTGACGTCAATATTCGCGATATGGTCGCGATCGTGCAAGACATCTCGCCTACTCCTTCAAGTTTTGGCTTTCTGACTACCGGCGATGGATCGCTAATCGCCCATCCCAACAGCGAGCTAGCGCTAGAACCCACCACTGTTTTAAGCGATGAATTAAATGCCGCCTATATCGAGCAACTTGCTAATACCAAGCAGCCACAGCAGATGCAGTTAGAAGGAAGCAGTAAGTTACTGCTGAGCCGCCCAGTAGGCGGCAATAGCGACTGGCAGCTTGTGGTAGCACTGGATGAAGCGGAGGCCACCGCAGGACTACGCGCCATTGCCACCACATCTATTGTTACCCTATTGATCGTTGCAGCCATTACCGCTGTGGTATTTGGGCTGCTGCTGTCGCTACTGTTGCGCCGCCTGCTGGGGGTGCGCAACGCGATGGATAACATCGCCTCCGGCGAAGGCGACCTGACGCAGCGCTTACCGGAAGAGGGTAACGACGAGGTCACGCAGATCGCCCGTGCCTTCAACCGCTTCGTGGGCAAAATGGAAGAAGTGCTGATCGAAGTGCGTACCAGCAGCGAAGCCGTGCACCACGCCGCCAACGAGATTGCCATGGGCGGGCAGGACCTGTCGCGCCGCACCGACAATGCGGCTTCCAGCCTGCAGCAGACGTCTGCGTCGGTGGAGCAGATCACCAGCACCGTCGCCCACACCGCCGCGTCGGCCCAGGAGGCCAACCAGCTCTCTCATGCCGCTTCTGAAGTAGCGAAAAACGGCGGTCAGGTAGTCTCGAACGTGGTGACGACCATGGAAGACATCTCCCAGGCCTCCAACAAGATTGGTGAGATCGTCACCTTGATGAACAGCATTGCCTTCCAGACCAATCTGCTGGCGCTCAACGCTTCGGTAGAAGCCGCCAGGGCTGGCGAGCATGGCCGTGGCTTTGCCGTGGTAGCCGACGAAGTGCGTAAACTGGCTGGCCGCAGCAGCGACGCTGCCAGCGACATCCAGAAGCTGATCGAAGACTCCCAGTCCCGGGTCAATAACGGCACCTCGCTGGTACGCGAGGCTGGCAGCACCATGCACGATATCGTCGAGCACATTACCCGTGTCACCGACGTACTCGAAGAGATCAACGCCGCCACCAGCGAACAGAGTGATGGCATCAAGCAGGTCAACATCGCCGTGGCCGAGCTGGACCGGATGACCCAGGAAAACGCTGCCATGGTGGAAGAGTCCACCACCGCCGCCGAGCACCTCAAGGAGCAGGCAAACCACCTGACCGGCACCATCAGCAGCTTCAAGCTATCCGGAGCCAGCGCGCTTGCCTTGGGGTCACCCACGCTGCGCGATTACTGACACCCATGAGAACATTCAAGGAATGGGCGGCAACGGAATATCGTCACTGCGCTTGGCCCCGGCGGTCATTTCGCGGCAGAGGCGTAAAAACTCCCGTACCCCGGTGGTCAGGTACTTGTGGCGATGCCAGATGAAGGTGAACTGACGCTTCAGGTCCAGCTCCGGCGTGGGTAGCGGCACCAGGCTACCCCGCCGGAAAGCGTCTCGTAGCGCCAGCCGAGAGACGCAGCCGATCCCCAGACCTGACTCCACCGCCCGCTTGATCCCTTCGGTGTGCTCCAGTTCCAGCAGCGTATTGAAGCGGCTGCGCCGATGGCGCGCCGCATGCTCCAGCGTCATGCGGGTGCCGGAGCCCTCCTCGCGCATGATCCAGTCTTCCCGCAGCAACTGATCCAGCTCCAGATGAGCACGCCCGGCCAGTGGGTGCCGAGGCGAGCAGAACACGCACAGCTCATCTTCTACCCAGGGCTGGCTGATGATCATGTCGTCATCGCACTGCCCTTCGATCAGCCCCAGGTCCAGCGAATGCTGGCGCACCCCCTCGATGATATGCCGCGTATTGCGCACCGCCAGCCGCACGCGGCTACCGGGGTAACGCTGCATGAAATCACTGATCAACAGGGTGGCCAGATAGTTGCCGATGGTCAGGGTGGCACCCACGTCCAGAGCGCCCACCCCCTGCTGGCCGCGCAGCAGCTCCTCCACCTCTTCGGCTCGGTCCAGCAGCGCCACCGCCTTGGGGAGCAGCTGGAACCCCAACGCGTTGAGTTTCAGACGTTTACCCATGCGGTCCAATAGCTGGCAGTCGAACTGGCGTTCCAACTCGGCCAGCGCCGTACTGGTCGCCGACTGGGACATGGCCAGCGCCCTCGCCGCCTGGGAAACGCTTTCGTGCTGGGCAACGGCGACGAAGACTTCCAGCTGACGCAACGTGTAATGCATGGCCAGGCTCCTCCAGAAAAAGTGCTGCTCAACGAAAGCTATATCGATTTTAAAGATATACGTTATCAAGATAATTTGCTTAACAGATATACCACCCTTTATCTAGAATGAGCGCATCCTATAAAGCTATTTTTTATTCTTTTTTAGAATATGGCGAGTAAGGCTTAGGCCGCGCAGCCTCAAAGGAGTCGACATGAGCAAGTTTGCCCTGGAAGAAGTGCTAAGCGTTCACCACTGGAACGACACGCTGTTCAGCTTCCGCACGACACGTGAGCGCAGCCTGCGCTTCAAGAACGGCCAATTCGTGATGATTGGCCTGGAAGTGGCGGGCAAACCTCTGATGCGCGCCTACTCCATCGCCAGCCCGAACTACGAAGATCATCTCGAGTTCTTCAGTATCAAAGTGCCCGATGGCCCGCTGACCTCACGCTTGCAGCACCTGAAGGTGGGCGACCAGATCATGGTCAGCCGCAAGCCGACCGGCACGCTGGTATGCGACGACCTGCTGCCCGGGCGCAACCTGTATATGCTCTCCACCGGCACGGGCCTGGCGCCGTTCATGAGCCTGATCCAGGACCCGGAAGTCTACGAGCGTTTCGAGAAGGTCATACTCATTCACGGCGTGCGTGAAGTCTCCGAGCTGGCCTACGCCGACTTCATCACCAATGAATTGCCCGCCCACGAGTACCTGGGTGAAGAAGTCGCCGAAAAACTGGTGTACTACCCCACGGTCACCCGTGAAGAGTTCCACACCATGGGCCGCCTGACCGACCACATTCGCAGCGGCAAGCTGTTTGCCGACACCGGCCTGCCGCCCATCGACCCGCGTCAGGACCGCGCCATGATCTGCGGTAGTCCTGCCATGCTGGACGACACCAGCGCGCTGCTGGATGAGCTGGGCCTGAACATCTCCCCGCGCATGGGCGAACCAGGCGACTACGTCATCGAACGTGCTTTCGTAGAGAAGTAAGTCTAACGGTGAAGGGTGAAGGGTGA